>CAJXXO010000178.1 GCA_913062655.1 uncultured Bacteroidota bacterium
ATAGGCTTTGAAGTTGTCGTTTACATTCGGGAAGTGCGTGTTGGGCTTGGCATGTGCTCCGGCCCCGGTGACACCTGTTTTCGAATCAACGATCATCGTTTGGGGTACGCCCATTTTCCCATTGGGAATAGGTGCGGCACCCAAAATGGCACCTGTCGGGAAGCAACCCGGATTAGCGACCAGCTTAGCTGATTTGATCTGCTCCCGGTTGAGTTCTGTCAGGCCATACACCGCATGCGTAAAGCCTTCGGGATAGACGTGGTCTTTGTTGTACCACTCTTCATACACTTTGGCATCGGTAAGCCGGAAGTCGCCTGATAAGTCCACGATCTTGAAATCGGCATCCTTGTGCTCCTTCACAAAATCCATCGACACGCCATGCGGCAAGGCGAGGAAGACCACCTCCGGCTCATAATGCCGGAGATCAGCCAGTTTGATCAACTCTTTTTCCATAATGCCGCGATACTGCGGATGGATGTCGGCAAAGGTTTGTCCGGCCTTACTTTCCGAGGTGATGGCCTCCACCTGCACTTCCGGGTGGTGGGTGAGCAATCGAACGAGTTCTGAGCCGGTATAACCGGTAGCGCCTACAATAGCTGCTTTGATCATGCGTGGTGGTTTTTGTGGTGTTCATCTAAACAGGTGAAGAGTACGTCCACCGCCTGGTGCAGGTCGGCCTCCGGTATATTGAGCGGAGGCACCATACGGATGACGGTGCCGGCTGTGGCGTTGGCCAGAATGCCATGGTCCAGCATGCGCTTGGCGATCGGTGGTGCATCGATGGTGAGGTCGATACCGATCATCAATCCCATACCCCGGATCTCTTTGATAAGGGGGTGGTTGCGCTCGTGCACCCATTGTTTGACTAATTCGCCTTTTTCACGGGCTTGTGTCAGCATATCTTCTTCTTCCATCGCTTCGATGTTGGCCAGTGAAGCAGCACACACCAGCGGGTTGCCGCCATAGGTGGTGCCGTGGTCGCCAAAGTCCATGGCATCATCCACATGTTGCCGGGCGAGCAGGGCGCCAATCGGAACGCCTCCGCCCAGGGCTTTCGCTAAGGTGAGAATATCCGGCTTTACGCCAAAATTCTCGAAGTCAAACATATGCCCCGTGCGCCCCATGCCGCATTGGATTTCGTCCAAAATCAGCAGGGTGTTTTCCTTGTCACACAGGTCGCGTACTTTCTTCAGGTAGGCCTTATCGGCTGGGTTGATGCCGCCTTCCCCCTGGATCGGCTCCAGGATCACTGCGGCCGGATTTTCGGCCCATACCGCTCGTTGCAGTGCTTTAAAGTCGTTGAATGGCACCCGGTGAAAACCTTGCGGTATCGGTCCGAAGCCTTGCTGCATCTTGGCTTTGCCGGTGGCAATGGTGGCCATGGTGCGGCCGTGGAACGAGCCGTGCATCGAAATGATGGTACCCGTTTTACCGTGGGTGTGCCCATACTTCCGGGCCAGCTTGATGGCCCCTTCTACGCTCTCGGCTCCTGAGTTGGTAAAGAATACCCGATCGAGTCCAGACAGTTGCTTCAGCTTTTTCGCCAGGGCCACCTGCGGCTTGCTCACATAGAAGTTGGAGATGTGGATCAGCTTCTCCGCTTGTTCTTGAATGGCTTTCACCACTTTGGGGTGGGCGTGGCCAACACTGTTGACGGCAATACCCGCCAACACGTCAATGTATTCGTTGCCTTCCACATCCCATACGCGTGACCCTGCTCCACGTTCCAGCGCGATCGGGTAGCGTTTGAAGACCTGTAAATAGTGTTCCTGATCAGCATGAGTGAGTGACTGATTGGTAGGTTGTGTCATCGTAAGCATGATAGATTAGTTGTGAATGAGTGTACCGATAGCGGTTTGGGTGTCGAGGCATTGCGCCAGCAGTTCGGGTTGGCGACCATTGAGGATACGACACGCTTTGGCTCCTTCGCGCAAGGCGATCTGACAGCTTTCCACCTTGGGAATCATACCGCCTTGGATGACGGTCCCTTCCAACCGGGGTATGGCGCCTACCTCCAGTTGAGTGATCAACGTGTCGGGGTCGTCTTTATCCTGGCGCAAACCGTCAATGTCGGTGAGTACCCAATATTGGTGTACGCCCAGTGCACCGGCCAGGTGGCCGGCAAACATATCGGCATTGATGTTATAGTCTTCGCCATCGGCCCCCATGGTGACGGGTGAAACGATGGGTAGGTAGTTGGTATGCCACAGGGTACGAATGAGGGTAGGGTCCATAGCGATAATGTCGCCTACAAAACCCAGGTCGGCCGGCTGGCCGGTTTCGGGATCGACAAAGTGGCGTTTTTTGGCCAGTGCCAGTTGCCCGTCTTTCCCGCTGATGCCTACTGCCGGCAGGTCGTGCTGGCGGGCGGCTTTTACCAGGTCGCCATTGACCTTGCCGCGGAGCGCTTGTTGCACCTCTTCCATCGCTTCGGTGGTAGTAACACGGTGGCCACCAATAAATTCAGCTGCGATCTGTGCCCGTTCGAGATTGGCTTTGATAAAGGGGCCACCACCGTGCACGAGCACAATACGGTGTCCCGCCTGATGCAGTTGGGCAATAGCCGCCATGATGGCTGATTGCGCAGCCGGATCGGTCATGGCATTGCCACCATATTTGATCAGTAAAGTTTGTGGAGTCGAGTGGGTGTTGATATGCGCTGTGTCAGCGTCTGTGTCGGTCAACATGTTAGTTTGTGTAGAAATTAAAAGTCTACTTTTTTGCGATTAATTGGTGCAAAAGTACAATATAATAAAGCGAATAGGCGAAAAAGGTTTGCTAAATGCCGTTAAATTTTGAAGGGAGGCCATGCCTAAGGGCTTATTACAGAGATAGAAAGTTTGAGCAGAAAACAATTAGCGCAGGGCAGCTTGCCACTGTTGGATGCGTGCTTCCAATTGCGGTACTTGCAGGTAGGCCCCTTCTTTGGCTACTTCCCGACCTTCTACATAGAGCTTGACTACCGGCACCGACAGCACCATCTCTGTAGCCGCCAGGTGAAGATTATCCGGCATATTGATGGTAAGCATAGGCACGGCCAGCGCTTCGCTCAGCGCACGCAACTTCGGCCCCAGCGCCTGACACACGGTACAGTTGTCACCCTTGAAGTAGAGCAACGTTATCGGTTGCTGCTGCACGAAGGATTGGATATCTGAAGGGGTGAGGGTGGGCATGCGGCTATTATTTGCTGTAAAGTTACCACCTGAGCATCAGCACAATTCCTGGTTGGATGAAAAAAATACAACAAAGCGTTGGCTAGAATTTAAGAGGAGTGTATATTTGCAGTCGCTTTAAGCGAAAAGGGCGCATAGCTCAGTTGGTTCAGAGCACCTGCCTTACAAGCAGGGGGTCCATGGTTCGAATCCATGTGCGCCCACTAAAGAAAGCCATCCCAGTCTGTGAATACAGGCTGGGATTTTTTTGTCTATTATCTCATGCTACCGGCTCACTCCTCCGCCCACTCGGTACCTTCTATCCGGCCGATGATGATGAGCTTGTTTTGGTAGCGCCAGGCGGAGTAGTCGAAGGCGCTGTCGCGGGGCACGTACCATTCATCACCGTTGTAGTTGGGTGGGCCCAGCAGTTGTGCTGCCAGTTCATTGCGGGTGGTGGTGTCGGCAAAGCCCAGGATTACTTCATACAAGGGCTCGTGGTTGTCTTTGTCGAAATAAAAGGCCATAAAATCGAGTGGAGGGTCCGTCTCCTGATCGATGTACACCCTGCGGAAGGAGACGCGCTGGCTGATCTCGCGGGCATGGGGTAGCCGTTTTACAAACTCCTGCCGTGGCATATTGAAATAGACAAACTGCCGGAGCTGCTCGGGGAGTAGCTGCACTGTATCGGATACGGCCTCCTGGGCCAACCCTCTGGTCGACCCTACACCATACAATAGCAATACCAACAGCAACCTTCGTATCAACATGGCGCTCCCTTAACGTGTGGATGTCAAAATTCGCTTATCCTATGGTGATTTTAACATTTTTCTTTACTTTACCCTCACCCAAATTCATTAACACATAAATCTAACATTATGAAGCGGCTACCCAAATGGGCTTCCCTATTCACCTACCTGACGGCCATGCTTTTTGGCTTATCTGTTTTGTTTACCGCCTGTGCCGGTGAAGAAGCATCGGATGATGCGGAGCCAGCACAAGAAGAGCAAATGGATGCTCAAGAGGAAGCTGACGATATGGAGGCTCCCATGGACGACATGGATGACGATCACATGGAAGGTGAGGAGCACATGGAGGGAGATCACGAGCATGCCGATGAGGATCATGAGCATCCTGCCGGTGGCAGTGAGCACCCGAACTAAGGCTTAAGGCCTACCGACAACAGAAAGCCATGGATATACGTCTGTGGCTTTTTTATTTGCGATGTGCGTAAAGCGATGAGTGCCTGCACGCTGTCGTGGAATCCACCTCAGGCGGAGTAGGTGACCGGTAGGCAGGTGCGACTACCGCCATGCGCAGTAAAGCGGTTTTCCACTGTATGGCTATGGGGCTAGAGCAATTGCTCGCCAAGTCACGAAGGCACTAAGGCAAAAAGTAGGTCTTGCTGGCGCTCGTAAATCGCAGGTCGAGGGAAAAGGGGCGTATGTCCGTCATACCATAGCGTTTTGGTGTTTTGGCGAAAAATATGAATCGCTGCCAGGTAGCGTTACCTGTACTTGTAGGAAATAGGCCCAGCATCGCTGTACGCTATACGCTATACGCTGTACGCATTACGAATCACTCTACGATTCGATGTGTCGCTCAAAAGAAAAGGTGGTCTTGACGTCTCGTGCCAGCCCATTGACCTCCAGTATCGGGTAGGCGAAGAAGGGGATGCCGCTGACTGGTCCGGGTGATACCTGCAAGTTGCGGCCCCGGCTCAGCTCAATACGGTTGGCGGGGTGGTGACCAAAATAATACGTAGCCAAGGCGGTGTACTTGTTGCCTTCACTGATATCGATAGGCCACCATTTGCCCTCGGCATAAAACTCAGCCCAGCAGTGGTAGCCATTTACGCCACCTTCGTTACGTTCCGAAGGTATCGCAGCACCAATGGCGAAGCGGGCCGGCAAGTCGATGGAGCGGGCCATGGAGATGAACAGCGAATGAAATTCGGTACAGTTCCCCGACTTGGAGTCGCACGCGAAATCGGCATCACCGGTGCCGTAGGTGCCCTGTTTGGCGTACCGCATGTTGTCAATGATATAGTCGTACAGTGCCCTGGCCTGCATGAGTGGGGTAGTGGCATCGCGTCCTTCCAGTGCCTCCTGTGCCAGTTGTGCAAACCGACCACCAGTGGGCAGCAAGTGAGTGGACGCCAGGTAGGGCGTTAGGTTCGGTTCCGGGGCCGTGTAGGGGGCTTTTTCCTGCCGCACCACATCGTAGGCGATGTGTATCGTGGTATGGCTGTGTGCCGGACCAAGTTGTACATGCAATATTTCATTGCCATAGTCAGGGTCGGTGAGAAGCTGCTGCTCACCGGGCGCCTCCAGGGTCAACCGTTCCACCGTTTGGTAGTCGTTGCTGCTAGCGAGCGGCAGCCATAACTCGGCCGACCCTTCGATCTCTGGCAGGGTGACGTCATAATAGAAGGTAAAGTGATCCTCGCCTTCGATCACCCCCAGCAAGCGATTATCGGCCTGGTCGAGGGGAACACGTTGCCAGGTGTTGTCGGCTTGTTGCTCCCAGGAGTAGTAGGGCTGACCATTCTTCTTGTGCAGGGA
>CAJXXO010000179.1 GCA_913062655.1 uncultured Bacteroidota bacterium
ATTATAGCGTCTTTTTCCTGTTGTGCTTGTGCCAGTTGCTCCGCTTCCCAGCCCATCTGCGCAGCCAGGGCGGCAAAGCTCTGTTCCAGCACAGGCGCTAGCGTAGTAGCGGGTTCTTCTGCTTGCTGTAGCACCTGGTCAGCATGTTGCTGCCACGCTTTGAGTACGGGCATCAGCATGGAAATAGGTGTACCCCGCTGGGTGACCTGCTTGACCACTTCCGGTAGCAGTTGTCCCCACTCCATCATCAGCGCAGGAATGGCTGCATGTGGACAATAGATTTGGCAGGCACCACAGGCTGTACAACGGTCTGGGATGAATGCCGGATATCCTTGATCCTGCTGGATAGACTTTAACAATGCCGTCTCTGCCGGGAGTCGTGGGCTGACATAATCGGTATCAGTCGCTAAGCCCGACTCATACAATAGAGCCGTATGGTCAAAGAAGGAAGATAAATGACTGTAGCGCGGACCCTTATCCTGGTAGGCCCGAACGGCTTCGGGAAGTGTTCCCGTCTGCATCGAACCTGAGGCAACCTCACTATCCGGCAGTGCAGTGGTGCCAGGAAACAACCGGGTTAATTCTTGCTGCCGAAGTTGTTGCTTGGGAGAATCAGCCGGCCGCTGTGGACTTACATGCAGGGTAAATGCGGTGACGGGTTGTTTTTGGGCTGCATTGGTCAAAACCTGCTGTAAGTCAGTCGCTGTAGGTAATGGCCCATATTGCGCGGTGATCCAGTGCTCTTTTCTTCCCAAAATAGCCTGACAGCGTAATGTCAGCGGCTTGTGACGGGCCAATGGCTCCAGTATCGTAAGGGTCGACAACTTGTCGGGTAAGGCTGTCAATCCTTCTTCCGGCACAGGTGCTAGTTGTGATAGGTGAAGGTGGGTAGCGCGTTCTTTACGATGCGCCTGCGCGTTGGCCCTTACCATGGAAGATTGCAGTGCCCCTATCGTGATTACCACCCGCTCTTTACTGTGTTTCTCTACTACGAAGGGTGACCATTCTGACCCACTAACGGTGGTCCAAACCTCTTGGGTGGCCGCTATCAGGGCAGGCATTTGAAGGTCCCAATACTGAGCTCTCGATTGGTGCTGAATGGCGGCATCATGATCTTGGAGGTTGGCGCCCTGCATGACAGGTACATCCGCAGAGAAGGTATGCGGCACGCGTCTCCGTTGCGGGCCAAAGATGAGTTCTTGTCCCGCTGAAGGACTATCGATCAATTGCTCAGGACGACCCAGGAAGTGCAACACCTTCTCCTTGTCAGGCAGGGACCACTCCGTAGCATCCAATAGTATCTCTTCCAGCCAAACCACTACCGGCACCAGTGCTTGTTCTGCCAGGTGCTGTGCCATCACCACGCGATGCATCGCCTCTGTGGCACTTCCTGCTGACCAGACGATAGCACCTGTCTCTGCTACAGCAGACCACCCTTGGAGCGCTCCTTGCGCGATCACTACCACAGGCAGTTGTGCTTGTACCATATCTTGCAGAATGGCCGTTTGCTCTGTCAGTGCTTTGCCAGGCAATACACCTGCTGTGCGAATACCCTGCAGCGATAAGCCCATCAGATAGGTCAGGTCTTGACGGGAGCTCCACTGTAGCGGTCGGAGATAAGCGTTGTACTCGGCAATTGGGTTTGGAATGATCAGGCCTTCTGCATAAGTAGCCAGTAATTGCGGCAAAGTCTCACGCACGGCCGCTGATTCCGGGAAACGCCAGGTGGTATGTGGAGTAGCGGCCATTATTGGTAATATTTCGTTGTGTCAAAAGATGTGGTCTCCACGCCTCCGAGCGTCAGCTCAGGCTCCTGGGCCAACTGGAATTGCTTGTAGTCCTCCAGCCATACGATAGCCTGTGTAGGGCACCTGCGAGTGGCAGCCGGAGAGGCAAATTCATATTGCTCGTAGTCGATCACGGCCAGGTTGTTTTCAATGTGAATCAAACCCGGAGCTGCATCGGCCACACAGCGGCCACAAGCGTTACAAGCCACCGAACATTTTTCAGTCGCCAGGTCGCCTTCCAGCAAGGACTTGCATTGCACCAGCAACTGCTGCTCTACCGGCATCAGGGTAAAGAGGTCTTTGGGGCAGATATCTACACAGTCGCCACAGGCGGTACATTTTTCTATATCGACCACCGGCAGGCCATCGGTATTCATGTGAATTGCCTCAAAATCGCAGACATCCGCACAGTCACCCAACCCGAGGCAACCCCAGGCACATTCTTTGGTACCTCCGGCCACCACTGCTGCCCCACGGCAGGTTTGCACGCCACCGGTATAGTCGGCCAGGTTGTGGGATTCCTGCTTGCCACCGGCACATTGTACACGGGCCACTAGCTTCACCGATTCCCCCACATCCATGCCCAGGTAGTCGGCAATGGCTTGACGGCCGGTTTCAGAGCTGACCGTGCATTTGGCCGGTGAAACGTCTCCGTTTACCAGCTTTTCGGCAAAGGCCCGGCAACCGGGTTCACCGCACGCCCCACAGTTGGAGCTGGGCAGCATTTCTTCTACCGTGTCGATGCGAGGGTCCTCTTCTACCTTCAGCTTTTTGTAGGCTACCGCCAGGATGGTGGCAAACAGCAGCCCCAGGCCGGTAAGAATCATGAGCGGTATGGTGATATCGGGATGCATGCTCAGTTGAAGGGTTCAGCTCGTTTAACCAATGGCTGCATGGCCGGATCGTCTGGGTTATCCGGAAGGCCGGGATGGATGCACTTAGCCGGACATTCTTCCGCTGCCATTACCAGCTCTTCATAGCTGATGGTACTTACATCGGCCAGCACTGCTTGCTTGTCTTCATTGTACTCGAAAGCTGTTGGGTAGTTTTCCGTACACTCATTACAGGATGTACAGCGGAAAGTCTCCAGCCAGGGCTCTGCAGGAGGCGCAGCGGGCTCAGGCGCTGCTGTTTCTTCCGCTGCTGATTCCGCAGTTTCCGTTGTCGCTTCTTCTTTCTCCGGGGCAGGTGTGGCTTTGGGTGCAGGCATGGCCACCATGCTGTCAAGGTCGAGCAGCACATTGCTCAGCCGTTCCATCGCTTTCCCTGCCGCTGTCTGGCGCACCTCTTCAATTTTTGCTTCATATTGTGCTTTGAGGGCCTCTATTTCTTTCTCTTTCTCCGCTTCCCATGCTTCCAAGGCTCTCGCGCTGGCTTGCTGGGCATGGAAACTATTGACACCACACAGCTCCTGGATAAAGTTCCAATTGTCTAAACGCTCCTGGCAAGACACCACCCACATCAGTGGCATAGCTGCCCGATGCAGCCGGTTGTCCTCATCTACCAGCCAGATGTAAGGAATCTTACCGACCAGTTCTTCATTCGGTGCCGCCAAATAATCGGCCAACGGTATCAGGTCGTTGGTCCATTGCGACTGGGGAATGATCCACAGTTCCTCCAGCTTTTCTTTGCTGATTGCCTTGTAATCGGCATAGGTAAATGGCCATTGCGTTTGCACTTCTTCTCCGCTCGTATCGATATAGGTAAACTGGTGCTCTGGCCAGTCTTTCTCTGGCTGTGGATTGTTGCTGATATTGAATCGACTACCCCACCGTTTACCGGCCAGCAGGTCATAGCTAAGGAATGGGAAAAAACGTCCTTCCACTGCTGCTGCCAACTTCAGGATTTCAGACAACCTGATCTCATGCGCATCTGGAATCAACCAGTGCATGATAGAAGGGGCGTTCACTTGCAGACACCGCTTCATGCCATGATATACCTCGATGGGTTGATTGATAGCCCCCTGAAAAGTATGGGTACTCCGGAAAGCTAGCGTTAACGTGGACAACTCCCGCCTGTAGCTGTGCGAGGCATCTTCCCAGTCGATATTGGGATCGGGTGGATTGCCCATGCGCTTGTCGATGGCGATCAGGCGTATCGGTTTGTTGGCCGCTAGCAAGGTAGTAAACCGGTCAACATTATGGCGCAAAAAACCGGCTGTTTCACCTACAAAAAATACGGGTGGAAACCATTGCAGTTCCTCATCCGTCAAGCGGTGCCAGGAAAAGTGGGTAAAAAAATCGTCATGCACATCCTCTTTGTATTCCCCTTTCAGTTCCAGCGTAGCTTTGCGCCTGGCTGCCATAAAGAGTGTATAACTGGTCATCTGCTCTTCAAAGCGCTGCCGGGTGGTAGAGTATCCTTCATTTGGACCTACCGATTGCACAAAGCTTCCTTCGAAAAGGTCGGGCCAGGGAAATTGATCGTATAAGGCTTCTGTTACCAAAAAAGAGCCATTACCATGTGCCCAGGCTTCAACACCTTGTTGCAGAATAGTAATATTCTGCTCTATGCGGAGCTTTCGTGCCTCTGTCATGCCTTCAGCTCCATCTTCCGGCATGAGTTGGGTCCACTTCCCGAATTCGATCATATCTGCTGCAAAATCCAAATTGGGGACTTCTCCCTCTTGCTCCCCTTTTTTGCGTGCTTGTTCCATGCGCAGCAACTCCTTCAGACCGGCTATCAGATGGCGTACCTCTTCCAGCATCGCTGACCGTTGAGTGGCTAAGTGCCGCAGTTGCACTTGTAGCATATTGAAAGGTGCCTCATCAGTAAAACGAATCACCAACCCATCGGTGGGTAGTTTTTTGGCGAGGCAATCCAGGTGATCGAGGTAGGTCTTCTGCTTGTCACCATGCACTTCTACTTCTCGCAAAGTGCTTTCTACGGCTGCCCATACTTCGGTGAAGGGGGCAAATTGTTTGCCTGCCAGGTAACTGCGAAAGCCTTTTAATAATCGTGGTAAGTTGGCCTTCAATATCCGTGCTTCGTTGTCGGGGAAGCAATCGTTATATAGCGTATTCACCATGGCAGAGAGTGAGACACAGCGTTCTCCATCGGCTGAAATATAGATCGGGTAGTCATTGGTAAAGTTGCCGGCCCGCAGGTAGGGTGCAATAAGTGCCGGCACCAGGTTTCCATTTGCGCCTGAAGGCCGATCACCGGTCCGAAAGTAATGGCGCAACTGCTTCCAGAATTGTTTGATCTCCTTATCGCTGGCCGGTGCCTCCGGATCGATATGGAACGGCTTGCTATCCGAATCGGTAGGAATCGTCTGTCGCACTACCTCTTCCCGAAAGGCGCCTTCCTTTAAAAACTGGCTGAATGAGATATCCTTACCCATGGGTGTTGGTTTTAGACGGCATAGCGGTCGAGGTGTTGATTGATCGCTGAAATGCGGGATTCATTGGGCATGCCCATATTGGATGCTCCGTATTCATCATAGCGGAAGGCTGCTGTATTCTGGTAAAACAGCCCAATCGGCATCTGCTCTGTCATGGCAGCCCATTCTCTTCCCTTATGAATATCACCCGGATCGTGCTCAATAACGGTATCAAACGACTGAAGCATTTGATCGTCCAAGGCTATACCATCAGGATGATGAAGGACCGCCAATGCGTTAGGGTTGGACACCGAGGCTTCATACTCGGCTTTCATCCACACCGGACAACGTTGAATAATCCGTACAAAGGATAAGCCTGGATGCTCGTAAGCCTTCTTGATGGTAGCATACAGGTGGGCAGGCTGCCAATCAACCGTCTGTGCGACAAAGGAGACATTGGACATTCCAAGCGTGGTCTGTATGGGGTTGATCGGAGGCAGAATGGCACCGCGCGGGTGGGTGTTGGAATGGGTACCTATTGGACTGGTGGGTGAAGTTTGCTTCTTGGTCAAGCCATAAATAGC
>CAJXXO010000180.1 GCA_913062655.1 uncultured Bacteroidota bacterium
ATGCGGTACAATATGATACCAAATGGAACCAACCAAATAAGGTCATTGATAACGATTGTCCAGCCAAACTCAAGGGGGAGGGTGCCTTTGTATAAGGAGATGGCGAAACCGATAGGACCGAAAACTTTTCCAAGAAAGCCTACCAGTATCATAGGCCAGTAGCGGACAGGGTTGAAAGAGGAAATGAGATAGCCCACACCGAAAACACCTAGTATCATACCGATGCACTGCCACAGCTCTATGTAGTTGGGCACAGGCATGTGCATGCGGTTCCAAAGCAACTCGGGCGCAAAGACAACCAGCGCCCCCCATAAAATATTATAGATGCCAGCTGCCAGCAAGACATTGCGCAACCATGGTGATATGGTGTAGCGTGATTCCAAAAAAATCCTCTTTTTATTTGGGTTCGACAATATAGCTTATCCCTAAGACGGACGAGAAACAATGGATGTAGAGAATGGTTTAGCGGAGGGTAAAATAAGGTGCGAAGGAACTGCGAGAAGGGGCAATTGTTATTATGGCAACTTTTACTCAATTATGCCGAACATTAACCGCCCAATGACGGTTGAGGACAACGAAATTTATTTAGACCAAATCTAAATAATCGCATAAATTTGTCGCATGGCGAACAAGGAACAACAACAAGACCAAGTATTACAGGAAGTCACGCAAGGGGAATACAAATATGGTTGGACCACCAACATAGAACAGGAATTTGCCCCGAAAGGACTGAACGAAGACATTGTACGGTTTATCTCTGCCAAAAAGAATGAACCAGAGTGGATGCTGGAGTGGCGCCTCAAGGCGTTCCGCAACTGGCAGAAAATGAAGGAGCCGCGCTGGCCCAACGTACAATATCCACCCATCGACTACCAGGCTATATCCTACTATGCTGCGCCCAAGAAAAAGAAGCAGCTAGATAGCTTGGATGAGGTTGACCCGGAGCTGCTCGAGACCTTTAACAAGCTCGGCATATCATTGGAAGAGCAAAAGAGGCTCACCGGTGTAGCTGTGGATGCCGTGGTGGATAGCGTGTCCGTGAAAACCACATTCAAAGACAAGTTGGCTGAAATGGGTATTGTATTCTGCTCCATGAGCGAGGCGATACAGGAACACCCGGAGCTAGTGAAAAAATGGATCGGTTCGGTAGTGCCTACGAGTGACAACTTTTTTGCCGCACTCAACTCCGCTGTATTCAGCGATGGTAGCTTCTGCTACATTCCAAAAGGCGTACGCTGCCCGATGGAATTGTCTACCTACTTCCGTATTAACGCAGCGGGTACAGGCCAGTTTGAGCGTACCCTGATCGTAGCCGAGGAAGGTAGCTACGTGAGCTACCTCGAAGGTTGTACTGCTCCGATGCGCGATGAAAATCAACTGCACGCAGCCGTGGTGGAGATTGTAGCGCTCGACAATGCAGAGGTGAAGTACAGTACCGTACAGAACTGGTACCCCGGTGACAAGGAAGGTAAAGGAGGTGTCTACAACTTCGTAACCAAGCGAGGCATCTGCAAAGGCGACAACTCCAAGATCAGTTGGACACAGGTAGAGACCGGTTCTGCCGTGACCTGGAAGTATCCCTCTGTGATTCTGAAAGGCAACAACGCTATCGGAGAATTTTACTCCGTAGCGGTGACCAACAACTACCAGCAAGCCGATACCGGTACCAAGATGATTCATCTCGGGAATAACACTCGCAGCCGTATCATCTCTAAAGGTATCTCAGCCGGCCGTAGTCAGAACAGTTACCGTGGATTGGTACAGATCGGTAAAGGCGCCAAGAACGCCCGTAACTTCTCGCAGTGTGATTCACTGCTGATTGGCGACAAGTGCGGAGCACATACCTTCCCGTACCTGGAAGTAAAAAACAGCGGTGCACAGATCGAGCACGAGGCGACTACCTCTAAGATCGGGGAAGACCAAATGTTTTACTGCATGCAGCGCGGAATGGACGAAGAAGAAGCCACAGCCTTGATCATCAACGGCTTTTCCAAAGAAGTCCTGAAGAACCTGCCGATGGAATTCGCAGTCGAAGCACAGAAGCTGCTGGCGATCAGTCTGGAAGGGTCGGTAGGATAAAGTTGAAGGTTCAAAGTTCAAAGTTCAGCGTTTAAAGTTCAAAGTTTAGAGTTAGTTGTTGTGGGTACAATCAAACAGTTTGAAGACATCATAGCCTGGCAAAGAGCACGTGCTTTCTCGAAGCGTTTATATCAGGTTATTGTAGATTCAGACTTACAAAACGACTACAAACTACGACAGCAAATTGAAGGTTCGGCTGGCTCGATTATGGACAATATCGCTGAAGGTTTTGAACGTGGCGGGAATAAAGAATTTGTCAACTTTCTAACTTATGCAAAAGGTTCTTGTGGCGAAACTCGATCACAGTTATACCGGCTGTTGGACCGAGCTTACATTGATGATGAAACATTCACCTCTATGAAAGAGGAATTAATAGTCATCAGTAATCTAATTGGTGGTCTTATCAAGTACTTGAAGTCATCCGAATTAAAGGGATGGAAATTCAAAGAAGATGAAGTCATTTACCAAACTACAAACACTGAACACAGAACACAGAACACTGAACATTGAACACGGAACACAGAACATAAAACGCGAATCAACCATGAGCTTATTGGAGATCAAAAATTTACACGCCCAGATTGAGGATAAGGAGATTCTGAAGGGCCTGAACATTACCATGAACCCGGGTGAAATTCACGCCATCATGGGACCGAACGGTTCCGGTAAGAGCACCCTGGCTTCTGTTATTGCAGGGAATGAAGATTTTGAAGTCACAGATGGAGAGGTGACGCTGGCAGGCAAAGACCTGCTGGACATGGACCCTGAGGAGCGTGCCGGGGAAGGGGTGTTTCTCGCCTTTCAGTACCCGGTAGAGATTCCGGGCGTTTCCACCGCCAACTTTTTGAAAGCTTCTGTCAACAGTGTACGAAAGTACCGCGGACAAGAGCCGCTGGATGGTGTGCAGATGATGAAGCTGATGAATGAGAAAATGAAGCTGGTAGAAATGAACAAGGCCTTTCTGAGCCGTTCTATCAACGAAGGTTTCTCAGGCGGAGAAAAGAAGCGAAACGAGATCTTCCAGATGGCGATGCTGGAGCCGAAAGTGGCCATTCTCGATGAGACCGATTCCGGACTGGACATCGATGCCCTCAAGATTGTAGCCAATGGGGTCAACCAACTGCGCAATGAGGACAACGCCTTCTTGGTGATCACGCACTATCAGCGTCTGTTGGACTACATCGTGCCAGACTTCGTACACGTGCTGGTTGACGGTAAGATCGTCAAGTCTGGCGGCAAGGAGCTGGCGCTGGAGCTGGAAGAGAAAGGATACGATTGGTTGATTGGCGATACCGCTACGGTATAACCACGAAATCGGAACAACAATGAGCAACACAATGACAGCGAGCGACTACACCGCTCAGTTGATAGCCTCCTACAAGGTATTTGAGATGCAGCGCGAGGAGCCGGAAGCCCTGATCAACGCCAGGCAGCGGGCGATCCGCCACTTTGAGCAGCATGGCCTGCCCACGCGAAAGCATGAGGAGTGGAAGTATACCAACATTGGGAAGTACCTGAAAGAGGGCTTTGCCGCCCGCACGCAACTCGCCACGGAGGAAGCCACCTCGGCTGACCTCGACTGGGCTGCCATTCCTGAGTTGGAAGCCAACCGCCTCGTATTTATCAATGGACGCTATGATGCCGGACATTCAGAGATCAAGGATGCGGCTTTACAATTTACGCCCATCAACGAAGCCATCGCCAACGGCCATCCGGCTGTAATGGAAGCGGTCGAAAAGGTGGTCAATGCGGAAAAGGACCCCTTCATCTGGTTGAATGAGGCCTTGTTTACCGATGGTACAGTGATCGAAGTAGCCGATAAGGCGGAATTGCAGTACCCGGTATACCTGATCCACATCGAGAAGCCGGGCGAGCAACCGACCCTCGATTGCATCCGCAACATCATGACGGTAGGGAAAAATACCAAGGTACAGGTGATCCAAAACTACCTGAACGGTGCCGGTCAGCAGAGCAATCTCGCCAACCATCTCACACAGGTAGCGGTAGGTGAAAACTCAATTGTAGAATGGTACAACTTACAATACCATCTCGATAATGCTTTGCACTTGTCCAACTTTGAAGCCACCATACAGCGGAATGCGCGCTTTGCCAACTACGTCTTCACCACAAGTGGGGAACTGGTGCGCAATACCAGCAACATGAAGCTGCTGGGCGAAGGTGCCGATGCCCACATGTACGGCTTGTACCAGTTTACCGGCAGTGAACACGTGGACAATCGCACGCTGGTAGACCATGCGGTGCCGCACTGCACCAGCGATGAGTTGTATAAAGGGATCATGGATGGTACGGCAACCGCTGTTTTCAACGGTAAGATCATCGTTCGGCCGGATGCGCAAAAGACCAACGCTTTTCAGCACAATCCCAACATCATCCTGAGTGACGATGCGGCTGTGTACAGCAAACCACAGCTCGAAATTTTCGCTGATGATGTGAAGTGCAGCCACGGGGCCACTTCAGGGCAGTTGGATGAAGACGCGCTCTTCTACCTGCAGCAACGAGGATTGAGCCTGGACGATGCACGTGGTTTGTTGACCTACGCTTTTGCCAACGAAGTGATCGATAAAGTGAACGTTCCGGCTTTACAAGCGTATCTACAAAAGACCATTCAAGGTAACCTATTGATCCATTGACAGCACCTACTACCATACCGACCGCTTTTGATATCGACAAGATCCGGCAGGATTTCCCCATTCTCCACCAGGAGATACATGGGCGACCGCTGGTGTATTTTGACAATGCCGCGACCAGCCAAAAGCCGCGCGCCGTGATTGAATCGATCACCGCGTACTACGATCAGTACAACTCCAATGTGCATCGCGGTGTGCATCAGCTCTCGGATGAGTCGACCACTGCCTACGAGCAGGCTCATCGACGTATAGCTTCATTTTTTGGGGCGGAAGATGAGGAGTTCATCCAGACCCGCAACACCACTGAGGCTATCAATGCGGTGCGTTACGGGTGGGCAGATCACGTGCTCGATCGCGGAGATGTAATCTTGCTTACACTGATGGAGCATCACTCCAATCTCGTTATGTGGCAGCAGGTGGCGGAGCAGACCGGTGCTGTGGTCGAATTTGTACGTGTGACAGACGATGGATTACTGGATATGGAAGATTTAGAGTTGAAACTGCGGGATAATCCCGTGCGCCTAGTGAGCTTGGTGCATGTGTCGAATACACTTGGAAGCCTCGTAGATCTCGAGTCGGTGGCACGACTCAAAGCCACCCATGCCCCCGATGCCAAGCTCCTGGTAGATGCTGCGCAGTCAGCGCCGCACCTATCGCTCAACTTTGAGAAGCTGCAGCGACTCGGTGGGAGCGCCGTGCAGGGTGTGGACTTTCTCAGTTTTTCTGGACATAAAATGCTCGGTCCCATGGGTGTCGGAGGCTTGCTGGTGCGGCGCTCCCTCCTCGAGGAAGAACAACTACGTCCATGGATCTTCGGTGGGGGCATGATTGCAGATGTAAAACAGCGAGAAACTACATTCCACCACGATCTCTGTGAGCGTTTTGTCGCCGGTACGCCGGATGTGGCATCGTTGGTGGGCTTGGCCGCGGCTTGTGAGTATCTCGATGCCATTGGGATGGAAGCA
>CAJXXO010000181.1 GCA_913062655.1 uncultured Bacteroidota bacterium
AGAAGGCAGAGGAATGGGTAAATTGGTTAGTAGTGAGTAGTGAGTAGTGAGTAGTGAGTAGTGAGTAGTGAGTAGTGAGTAGTGAGTAGTGAGTAGTGAGTAGTGAAAGATACTAGTATTCACGATTACCCCTACATCAACGTGTATACTTTTGAGTTTCCTTTCTTTATGTCTGTTCTAATTGCTGAACGCTAAACCTTGAACTCGGAACGTTGAACGCTGAACCCGGAACTTTCAACTTTTCTCTTTCAACTTTAAACTACTCCCCCTTCACCCACTTCTCCCGTCCCAGCACACCCTCCCTGCTCCATACCTCTACCAGGTAGAGGCCGGCAGGCAAAGTAGCCGTAGCTACGGTTTGCCGTAGGTTGCCTTGTATGGCTTGGTGGTGAACGATCTGGCCACGTAAATTGCGGAGCTGCAGATGGGTGGCCGTGGTGGCCCAATCGGGAGGCAGGTCGATGGTAAGTTGCGTGGTGCCGGGGTTGGGATAGAGGTGGAGTGTGGCGGGTTGGAAAGGCATGGGGGCCGTACCGGTGTAGAGTGTATCGCAGCCGGGTACCAGGCAGCCCATGCTGTCGAAGCGTACCAGCCATGAGTCGCTGTTGTTTTGCCCGGGGCCGGTGACGGTGCCCACGGCATACACCGCATTGGGACCGGGGTAGTAGTTGGCGTAGTTGATGAGCGGATGACTGCCGGTGACATCCTTGCTGAAGTAGCGCCTGTGCCACACAATGGTACCTGTACTGTCCAGCTTGAGCACCTGCGCATACTGCTGCGTGCTGGTGTACGCCCAGCCTACCATCCATACCGACCCATCTGGTAGGGTGAATACCTCACCAATCTCGGAATCATCCCCCCTGTCATCTATCATAGTAGTCCACTCTACATTCCAGGTCTTGTCGTATTTTCTGATGCGATGGGGATAGTACTCAAAGGTACTGGTGAGTGTTTTTTGCAAGGAAATACGGCCTCCAAATGCCGTTGATAAATGAGAAATCCCTCCTGCTTCCAATCCTGACAGCATCTTAGAACGTAAGAACTTCCCATTATAGTCATAATACCATAGCATTCCCCTAAAACCACTCATGCCTGAAGCCAGTGTACCTCCACTTACAATGATTTCTTTGGCAGTAGAATCAAATTCTACATCCGAAAATCCATCATGCTCTCCATAGTCGATATAGTTTTCCCATAAAAACTGACCAGTGGCCGTATCAATGGCTACGATCATACCATCCAGGTTGCCGCCCGGTTTATTGCGGGCACCGGTGATGATGAGCATTCCATTGGGGCTGTACCCAATGGCAAAGGGCCACTCACTGGTGTTGTACCGAGGGTAAGTCTTTGTCCACACCGTATCACCCTGCCGGGTCACCTTCGCCACAAAGATGTCCGCCTGATGGGTGGGGCTGATGCGGTCATTCTGCTGCCCTACAATTAGAAAGTGGCCGTCATTGGTTACCGGTAGTTCATTGAAGGGAGCCATTTCATAACTATGAACATCTTTAGCCATTAATCGATGCTGACGATAAACATTACCATTCAGGTCACAAACGTGCAACACGAGTTTATCTCTTCTTAAGGTATCAGTTTGTGACCAACCAATAGAAAGGAAATACAACGTATCCCCTTTAACGGTCATTTGCCCTGCTGTCTCCACATTGTCATCAAAGTCTATCGGATAAGCAAAGGGTTGCTGGGCCTGTAGGGCAGTTACCATCAGCCAATAAAGCATGGATAGCCATATAGCCCGCATCGCTATCCTCATTTGGTGAGCAGTAAGGAGGTGCTGTGCTGTTTGCCCTGGTCATCGGTGAGTACGATGAAGTACATGCCTGCCGGCCAGGGGGTGGCTATGTGCTTCGTACCGCTACCCGGCCAGCTTTGTGCCCGACCAAGAGTTGTTAAAAATATTGATGCTATCACTAACAGTAAGTGCTTCATGGGAATATAATTTTAGTTAATTCTATTTTTTCAGACGTCTGTATCACTACAACAGCAGGGGCACTATACACAGGAAGCTTAATATCGTTTCTGATAAGCTCCTTCTTATATAACAATTTACCGGTTAGTGAATAAACAAAGGCCATGTAGGGAGAGTGTACTATGTTGGGGCTATTAATTCTAATCCAGTGGTTATTGCCTGCCCGTACGATTTTAAATATTTCGCTGTCAATCGATTCTACTTCTCCCCCTAATATATAGTCACAAGTTTTATTAAAAGGACTGTACTGAATAGCACCGTCTGAATAGCACCTTAGTTTTCCTTCACACAATGAACCTACAGCACAGCCTATCTCCCCAAACATTCTATATGTACTGCCGATACCCTCAATTATCGGCAAGTAATCACTGAACCCCCAATTCTCTACAAAAGGCTCTGATGGAAGATTAACACATGTAACATACTGCCTTTTTCTCTTAACACCGTCAATTTCAATGGTGTCTACATCAATTATCTTATAGATAATCTTTGCAGGTGGTTGATGCCCATATGCATTGGAAAAATACCTGTCCCCGATGACGGTATCCACTAAGCCAAATAGGGTATCTCCTGCCTGTAACGTAAAATCATATAATGTGTAGAAGCGGTCTAAGGCTGCTGAATAATGGTACACCTTACCAGCGTCTTCATACATGAAATGTGACTGATCCAATGTTACACCCACATTACAACCAAACGAGGTGGTTACCAGCTTGCGGCAGTTCTTACCCTTTATCATTGTATCAGCAACCGACTCAAAAGTGGTGTAGCCACAGTCACATGAGGGACCTCCTGTTCCTACTACACCTCCATACCACCACTTCGCCCCTACCGGTGCCCAGTCATTGGTTTGGCTGAAGGTGAGCAGGCCGGTGCAGCCAAGTAGTAGGGTAAGGATGAGGTGTTTCATGACTTTAAGAAATAAAATTTTTCATTGATATGCAAGTATATCGACAAAAATTAACATGTAGGTGACATATAGTTGTGGTTCCTAGTTTGTGGTTTATGGTTTGTGGTTTGAAAGTATTGGTATTAGCTTATTGGCAAGATAAGACCATTGTACTCTGTAGATTAATAATAACTCCCAACACTTTAAGGACCTTCGGACACTTAAAGGTTGGGCTTTAAGAGACTTTTCTTTGCGGCTTAGTGACTTAGCGTGCCATCTTGGCGTCCTTGGCGTGAAACCCTTTCTCGTAGAATACGCGAAAGCGCAGTTGGACGTGCTTTGAACTCTGAACGTTGAACGCTGAACACGGAACTCGGAACGCTGAACCCGGAACGCTGAACCCGGAACCTGCCTTCTCCGCCTCTGGCAGATACGGCAGGCAAAGCTTTCAACTCATACACGCATCACCTTCCCATACCAATGCTGAAACTGCAACAACCCATACAACCGAGCCGGTGCATCACCGGGATTGCGGGACAAGAGTTGTTTCTTCAGGCGCAGAACTTCGGCAGGGTTAAAAATCCCCTGACTTTCCAATCGATCGGGATGGAGGAGGTCATTGAACAAACGATCCTTCAGCGGGCCTCGCATCCAGGCGAGGATGGGCACTTCGAAGCCTTGCTTGGGGCGATGGTATAGCTCAGCCGGCAAAAGATCACGGAAAGCATCCTGCAACAAGCGCTTTTTCTGGTGACGATTGACTTTAAATTCCTCCGGCAGGGTAAACACCCACTCCGCGATGCGATGATCCAGGAAGGGCACTCGAACCTCCAGGTGGTGCAACATGCTCATTCGATCGACTTTGGTGAGCATGTCATTCGGCAGCACCAATTGGGTGTCGGCATAGAAGACGCTGTTCATGTCGTTTGCATCGATCCATTGGGTATAATATGCTTTTCGCTGCTGATACAATGCCTCATCAATCTGCGCTTGCGATGAACGCGATAACAATTGCCGGGCGCTGCCTTCGCCTACGATGCCACACCAACGCCAATAGCGTTCAGCCGGGGACAATCGAGCGCCTTCAGCAAAGCGGTGAAACTGCCGGAATCGGTTGGTCCATTTGCCGGAGCGGGATTTCGGTAACACCGACCACAATGGATAACCCCATTGCAACCCCTTGGCCGGGAGGCCTCCATAGCGGGCCATCCACTCCCCGTGGTACTTGTGGTAGCCGCCAAACAGCTCGTCCCCTCCATCACCGGATAAGGCCACCGTGACGTAGGGTCGTACCGCCTCACTCAAGGCATTGACCAAAATAGCAGATGAATCTGCGAAGGGATGATCGGCATGGTCGAGGATCTGCTCGAGCGACCGGAAGAGGTCCTCTTCCGTCAGGTAGAAGGGATAGTGTTTCGTATTGAATTGCTTCGCCACCAACTGCGCATAGGCGGTCTCATCGTGGAAAGCATGGTCTTTGAACCCTACGGAAAAGGTATGCAACTGCTCCACATGGCGACTCGCCAACGCCACGATCACAGAAGAATCAATGCCGCCACTGAGAAAGGCCCCCAGCGGTACATCGGCCACTAACCGCTCGTGCACACTTTGGTCGAGCAGTTCTACCAACTGGTATTGGGCCTCTTCATAGGTGACAGGCGCTGGTTGTCGAGTAGGCGCGGGTAAAGTATAGTAGGGTTCTACCGTTAGGGTATCCCCCTTTGCTCGCAAGATATGTCCCGGAGGCAACTGCGACACCCCGTGCAACAAAGTAGAAGGACCGGGCGAATAGTTGAGCTGCAGGTAGCTCCACAGCGATATCGTGTCCAACTCGCGTTCAATGGGGTATTGCAGCAGCGCTTGCACTTCAGAAGCAAAGGCTACGCCTCCATCATGCTGTGCATAAAACAAAGGTTTGATGCCCATGCGATCGCGCGCCAGGAGCAACGCTTTTGTTTGGCTATCGTACCAGGCAAAGGCAAAAAAACCATGTAGTCGAGTCAGCGCGTCTGTACCCCAATGGATCAATGCTTGCAGCAGTACTTCCGTATCAGAGGCAGTCGAAAAGGAACGACCCGCTTTCCGTAGTTGATCCCGCAGGTAGGCGTAGTTGTAAATCTCCCCATTGAAGACGAGGACACCATCTTCATCGACCCTTGGCTGGTCGCCGGCAGTGCCTAGACCGAGTATGGCGAGGCGCGTGTGTCCGAAGTGGACATCGCCTGAACTCAGTTCCCGATTAGCGTCAGGGCCACGACTAAGGAGCGCGTCAATCGCTGGCTGCAGATCGGTTGCCGAGGAGTCGTTAGAAGTAGTAACTACTAGTCCGCACACACCAGACCCCTCCGTTCGAAGCCCTGGCGGCTGCATGGTCTCAGGCAACGTGCTGCTCTGCTCGTATGGGCTAAACGACTTCCACGTCACTCTAATGGCTGGTCGCCCCGATTCAAGCCCCCACAGATCCCAATTCCACGCAAGGGAATATCAACTCATCCATGGGTCGCATCGATTCAGGGCCTTTCGCCTTAATCAATTAGACTGTACTGCGATGCAGCGAGGGCTGAATCGTGTTGCTCCGATCGACAAAGTCACCCTCAAGTGTTCTTGCTACCTGGTGTGACTGAATTTTCGAGGAATTTGCTGATGCGTTGCCAAACAACAAGATTGCGCCAATGAATGATTGCCTGAGCTCTTCCTGTCGCACCCATGCGCGCTCGAAGGTCCTCCCGATCGACAAGCACCTCGATTGCCCGAGCAAGGGCAACCCCATCTTCGGTGGGTACCACGAGGCCCGTCTCTCCGTCCAACACG
>CAJXXO010000182.1 GCA_913062655.1 uncultured Bacteroidota bacterium
GACTCTGAACGCTGACTTTGACCTGAATTAAACTGGCTTCGGCATACTTACGGGCGTTGTTCGCTGCTTCTTCTATCAGATAGAACATGGCACTTTTCGCATCATGACCGAGTAATTGTTCGGCGGCAGGCTGAACAGTTGCTTCCATAGACTGCCCGTATGTTTTTTCCATCTTCTCGCAGAGTTGATTCAGCGCCACGCCCAGCCCCTGTGTTTCCAGAGCCAGCGGACGCAGCGTAAACATCACATGGCGCAGTTCTTCACTGGCACGCAGCGCCATTTCTTTGGTACCACGTCCACTGGGGAGCAAACCGGCACCGACCTCCACCAAACCGATATAGGTCTCTGCCGCCACCGCAGCCGCATCGGCATGCATGGTCATCTCACAGCCCCCGCCCAATGTCAATCCATGCGGCACGATAACAACTGGGATCGGACTATAGCGGAGACGCATCACTGTCTTTTGGAACATCCTAATGGCCATATCCAGCTCATCGTATTCCTGCTCGATAGCCAGCATGAGCATCATGGCCAGGTTGGCACCGGCAGAGAAGTTCTGCGCTTCATTGCCAATAACCAGGCCTTGGTAGTCGCCCTCATTCGTAATGTCGATCGCCTTATTGATACCCTGCAAAATCTCACTGCCGATAGCATTCATCTTGGTGTGAAACTCCAGATTCAGCACCCCATCACCAATATCGTGGAGTGTGGCACCGGCATTGGACCAAACAGGCGTCTGCTCACGCAGATTGGAAAGCACCACCAGTTCACGGCTACCCGGCACCTCCTTGTAGGTCTGACTCGCCACATCGTAATAGTGACGCACCCCTTGCTCTACCTTGTAGAACTGCGTGTGCCCGGCAGCCAGCATGTCCTCTACCCAAGCTGCAGGCGCCAGATCGGCTGCCTTCATTTCTTCGACAAGCTTTGGTACGCCAAGGACATCCCATTGCTCAAAGGCGCCCAGCTCCCAGCCAAACCCAGCCTTCAGACCATCATCGATCTTGTAGAGCTCATCGGCAATCTCAGGAATACGGTAGGACACGTACCGGAACAGGTGATACGACAATTGGCGAAGGAAATCCGCTGCCTTGTCTTGTCCTTTGTGCAGGGCCTTCAGTTTTTCGGGAAGGGTATCGAAAGTCCGGGCCGTCTCCACCGAAGCAAAGCGAGCTTTTTGTTTGGGATGGTACTCTAGTGTTTCCAGGTTCAAGGCAAGAATCTCACTCTTCCCATCGTCACCCTTTACTTTCTTGTAAAATCCCTGTCCGGCCTTTTGCCCGACCCAGCCTTTTTCTACCATCTGCTCCACATAGCCCGGTATGGCAAAGAGCTCCCGGGCCTCATCATCCGGGCAGTTGTCACGCACACCATTGGCCACCTTGACCAATGTATCAATACCTACCACATCGCAGGTACGGAAGGTGGCTGACTTCGGGCGACCGGTCAGCGGTCCGGTCAGGGAATCGACCTCCTCAATGGTCAGGCCGACCTTATCCATCAAATGGAAAATGGCCATAATGCTAAACACACCTACCCTGTTGGCGATAAAGGCCGGGGTATCCTTACAAAGCACCGTGGTCTTACCCAGATAGCGATCACCGTAGTCCATGAAGAACTCCACCACCTCGGGCTTCGTCTGGCTGGATGGGATAACCTCCAGCAACTTCAGATAGCGGGGTGGATTAAAGAAGTGTGTCCCACAGAAATGGTGCTGAAAGTCCTCACTTCTACCTTCCAACATCATTTCAATAGGAATGCCTGAGGTGTTGGAGGAAATCAGCGTACCGGGCTGGCGGTGCTGCTCTACTTTTTCAAAAAGCTGCTGTTTAATATCCAACCGTTCGATGATCGCTTCCAGGATCCAGTCGCAGTCGGCTACCCAATCCAGGTTGTCGTCAAAATTTCCCGTTTTAATCCGACTGGCAAAGGCCTTGTTGTAAATCGGTGAGGGGTTGGTCTTCAGGGCGGTTTTCAGAGCTCCGTTGACCAACTCGTTTCGCTTGGCCGGATTGTTGGCGTCTTCTTCATTCAAGTTGGGTGTCACAATATCCAGCAACACCACTTGCAAGCCGACATTGGCCAGGTGACAGGCCAGTTGCGAGCCCATTACACCGGATCCCAGTACCGCTACTTTTTTGATGTGTCTTGGCATAGGTTTTATGCTTTTTCGGTGGCCGCTGCTTCCGCAGCGATAAATCTTTGTTTGATGTGTTGATGCGCCCGTTTCAGGTAGCCCTTATCTTGATACACCTGCATCAGCATTACAGCGCCCTCTATCTCGCCCACACTGAGTTCAGCGATCGAACGCGCCTTTTGAGAGTCGAAAAACTCTTCAAATATGAAGGCCAAGGCCGCAATCCATTCCTCAAAGAACCCTTTGATCAATTCGGCAAACTCAGGATAGGTATTGGCGGTCTCCATACCGATATTGGCCATCAGGCACCCCCCCGGCTCCTGGTAGAAAATCTGCTCCGAAATGGCCGCCAACTCCTCCAGTTTCTGCGCCCCGGACTTGCCGGTGTCATAGGCCAGCGCAAACACTTCACGCTTGTACCATTCGTGCAAGTATTGAATGACCGCCTTCATCAGCTCTTCCTTTGAAGAGAAATAGTGGTAAATACTCCCCTTCAACAGGCCACAGGCCACCGCAATATCAGACATGGTGGCGTTGTGGTACCCCTTTTGCCGAAATACGGTAAGGGACTCTTTGATAACGGTTCTCCTATCTACTTTCTTAACGGGCATAAGCAATTGTATTGTCCTAAGGTAGAAGGATTTCCATACTTTACCAAACGTTTGTTTGGGAAAATTTGGCCCTGCACCGTCAATGGCCCATCGCCTGTGGTCTACAGTCAAATTCGTACCTTTAGTAAAAGCCCAACCATGAAAAGGCAGACCTATCTACGGGCTTCTCTGATACTATTACTAGGACCACTTGTCTTGGGTTGTGCCCCGGTATACATACCCAGCGCGCCCAATGTGCCACAGTTGGAGGCGCAAGGCGACTGGCAGGCAAGCGCCTATATGGGCACCAATGGTATTGACCTCCAGGGCAGCTATGCGGTAACCTCGAATACTGCTGTGATGGGCACCTTGTCGGGGCCTATTGCCAGTGAAAACAATGACAACCGACACCTGTACCTGGAGGGCGCCTATGGTGTTTTCAACCGATCCCCTTCACGCCTGCGGATGAGTGCCTTTGGCGGACTGGGCTGGGGAGTGGCACGGGGTGATGCCAGCTATACGGTCAATGGCACTCCCTATAACCGGGTAAGCCAGGGTATCTATTGGAAGCCTTTTTTGCAAGGCAACATTGGCCTCCACACGGATGTCCTTGATTTCGGCTTAAGCACACGCACCGCCCTGGTGGCTTTTCAATATGCTGAGTTGGACGGACAGACGGTAGACCAGCCGCTGGCCTCCCTCATGGTAGAGCCCAATCTCTACCTGGCCTTTGGCTGGCGTGTAGTGAAGGTAGCCTTCTATGGGGGCCTGTCGTGGCCGCTGCAAGATGGCCTGGCCTTCGAATACAACCCCTTTATGCTGGGCCTGGGGTTGCAGTTTAATTTGCCAAATCGGGGTAAGTCTGCTGCTAATTCAGAGGGCATGCCTTAACCCTAGATATACATGACTTAAGTTGAATCACCCATTGTACATCTCCTCGATCTCCTTGGCATACTTTTCCAGTATATTTTTGCGCTTCACCTTCATGGTGGGGGTCAATTCGCCTCCATCAATGGTCCATTCGTTGGGTAACAGCTTGAATTTCTTGATCTGCTCCGTATTGGAAAAGGCCGGATTGTACTCTGCCAATACCGCTTCGTAGGCAGCTATGACATTGGGATGTTCCAACAGCTCCTCTACCGTATCGTATTCGATACCATTATCAGCGCAGAAGGACTGTAACGAATCCATGGATGGCACGATGAGGGCGGACACAAACTTCTTATCGTTACCCACCACCATCATCTGCTCGATCAGTGGGCTCTCCTTAAACTTATTCTCCAACGGCTGTGGGGCCACATATTTCCCGCCCGAGGTCTTATACAATTCCTTCTTCCGGTCGATGATTTTGATAAACTTCCCTTTCACAAACTTGCCCAGGTCGCCCGTATGGAACCAGCCATCCTCGTCAATCACCTTGGCCGTCTCTTCGGGTTGGTTGTAGTAGCCGCGCATCACGTTGGGGCCCTTCACCAAAATCTCGCCATCTTCGGCCAGCTTCACCTGCACATCCTTGATTGGGTAGCCTACCGTGCCGAAAATACAACCGCCTTCCTCAAAGCGATTGAAACTGACCACCGGAGAGGTCTCCGTCAGGCCATACCCTTCACGGCAACTGATCTGTGCGGCAGAAAAGGCCTTGGCCAGCTTTGGCTGCAATGCCGCTGCACCGGTAACGATACCAATCAAACGGCCCCCCAGGGCCTCCCGCCACTTGCTGAAAATCACTTTATTCGCCAGATTCAATTGAAACTTGTACCAGGCACTCTTGCCTTCAAACTCATACTCCAGGGCGAGGTGTAAGGCCCAGAAGAAGAGTTTTTTCTTGATGCCCGTTTGCTCATGGCCTTTCGCCACGATCTTGTCATACACCTTTTCCAATAACCTCGGCACGCTGGTAAAGAAGTGAGGACGTACCTCTTTCAGGTTCTCCCCGATGGTCTCCATAGACTCAGCGTAATAGATGGACGCGCCAATGGCCATATAGGTGTAGGTAACCATGCGCTCAAACGAGTGGCATAGCGGCAGGAAACTGAATACGGTATGCTCGGCAGTTATGGGCAGTTCTGCCAGGGTGGAGCGCACATTACTCGCCAGGTTGTCGTGCGTCAGCATCACGCCTTTTGGCGTACCTGTGGTACCGGAGGTGTAGATTAAGGTTGCCAGGTCTTGCGGATCGACCGCTGCTTTCATCTCCTCCAGTTTTGGCCGGTTCTTTTCATCGGCCAGCTCGAGCACCTTCGACCAATGTTGGGCCCCTTCCAACTCCTCGAAGGTGTAAATACCTTTCAAGCTAGGCACCCGGTCAGCTATGGCCGTCACTTTGTCCAGCAACTCCTGGTCTTCCACGAAGCAGTACTTGATCTTGGCATCGTTGAAAATGTAGGCGTAATCCTCCGAGCTGATGGTAGGATAGATAGGCACAT
Source organism: uncultured Bacteroidota bacterium (assembly GCA_913062655.1). Classification (GTDB taxonomy): domain Bacteria; phylum Bacteroidota; class Bacteroidia; order Chitinophagales; family S012-47; genus CAJXXO01. Next base: position 5,154 of record CAJXXO010000182.1, read on the forward strand.
CCTGTGCACCAAGTTGCAGTACCCCATAGTCGATAAAATTCCACTCGGGCCGGTTGGTAGAAATCAAACCAATTTTATCATCTTTTTCCACGCCCAGCGCGATAAGGCCTAAGCTCACCTTATCTACATGGTCGATAACGTCTTGTGTACTGTATTTCACCCATTTCCCCTGTGGTTTGCCACACAAGGCATCCGGCTGAGGATGGTTAGCCAATTGGTACGATAAGATGTCAAATAGACGAGTGTATTGCTCCATGTGCTCGATCGGTTTTCGTTGTAAAATGAGGGTGGGGATGGAAAATTGGCATCTGAATTTATCAAATCTTTAACAATTCCCTAATGGCTTCTCAACGACAGCCCTGTACCTGGCACAAAAAAAGCCCAAAAGCTAGCCTTTGGGCTCGACTGCTACCATGCCATTTACCTTGTAGGGTTACCCACTTAGATCGCATAAAGGCGAAGTATGTTTTCTAACATCTATTTTGCTCGCTTCGCTGCGCCTTTCGTCCTT
>CAJXXO010000183.1 GCA_913062655.1 uncultured Bacteroidota bacterium
GTGTAGCTGTTTGTAGTCACCTTTCCTGAAGCCGTACAACTCTAAGGCCACATTGCAGATCACCTCGTTGGTGTTCATGTTCACCGAGGTGCCGGCACCGCCCTGGAAGACATCGGTAGGGAAGTGGGCCGCAAAGGTATCCAGGTTGTCCAGGATATGGTCACACGCCTTGACGATCATCTCAGCCTTGTCGCTGGCGATCGCCTGTATCTCCCCGTTGGCCAGGGCACAGGCCTTCTTGGTGATGATCAGTCCACGAATGAAGGTGGGGAGTTCGCTTATTGTACGCTTCGAGATCTGGAAGTTGTGTAGCGCCCTTTGGGTATGAATGCCATAGTAAGCATCTGCGTCAATTTCCATGGTGCCAAGCAGGTCGGTTTCGGTTCTATAGGCCATTACAGTTAACGTTTAAAGATTGATCAGCATTATGTTTCAGGTCTTACGCCACATTTTTACCTGAATATCGGTATAAAAAAAGGCACAACCAGTGGCTGCGCCTTTTTTAGTTACTTATGGGTGCATGTGGTACATGCGTCCTTATTCTTCCGGCTCGATCAACATGATCAAGTCGCCTTTATTGACGGAGTCACCGGAGGCAAAGTGTACCTCCTTGACGGTACCATTCACACCAGCCTTCACGCTGTTCATCATCTTCATTGCCTCAAAGACGACTACCACCTCATCGGCTGTGACCTTGTCGCCTACCTCTTTCTTGACTTCCACAATCATGCCCGGTATGGTGGCAATCAGTTTTCCGGTACCACCTTCTTCTTCCTCCACTTCTTTGGCTACCGCCCTGTGCGAGCGTCTGGCACGATTGGCCAGTTCGTTGCTGTAGGGATCATTGATCTCTACCGTGAAACTTTCGCCATCGACTGTCACCTCCAGTTGGCGTCTTGCCTTGGTGCCATTGGCTGACAATTCACCCGACAGGGCTTTTCGGATCAAGGTCTCCTCTTTTTCAACCTGGCTGAGGGTGCGTGGTCTGAGCTCCAGTGGAATCTTTTCGTGGCCGTACTTCCAACGCAGGAAGCGCTTACCGGTAACCGGGTAGAGGGCTACGATCAGTTCGTCATCAATATTGCGGGCCAGCCCGCTGGCCTTTCCCTTCGCCTTTTCCAGTTCAGGCTCCAGCACACTGCCGGGCCGGTCTTCTATTGGGGTACTGCCGCGCGGATAATCCTTTAGCGCTTTTTGCTGTACCTCCGGGTCGATCGGTTCCGTGGTTTTACCATACATACCATAGCACAAGTCTTTTACCTGCTCAGTGATGTTGGCATATTCGCCATCCTCGCTGTCAAACAGCACGTTGTTGACCGTCTGGACACCTACGATCTGGCTGGTAGGGGTCACCAATGGTACGTTACCAAGGTCTTTACGCACTTGCGGCAGCAGGCGGAACCCCTCCTCCAGCTTGTCGAGGGAATCCATCGCCTTCAACTGGTTCACCAGGTTGGACAGCATGCCACCTGGCGTCTGGTGAAGGATTACATTGATATCGTGAATGGCATATTTTGGATTGTTATCCAGGTGCTTGTATTTAGGGATATGCACCTCCATCTCGTCAGCAATGGCAGTAATCTGCTTGATGTTCAACCCCGTATCGCGGTTGGTGCCCAGTAAGGAAATAACGAGGGGTTCCACCGCTGGGTGAGAAGACCGGTAGGCGTACGGGCCAATACAAGTGTCGATGATGTCCACACCCGCTTCGATGGCCTTAAAGAGGGTCAGATCGCCCATACCGGAGGTGAAGTGGGTGTGCAGGTTGATTGGCACATCGGTGATCTTTTTGATCTCGCGGATCAGGTTGTACCCATCGTACGGGGCCAGTAGGCCGGCCATGTCTTTCAGGCAGATGGAGTCTACCCCCATGTCGACCAATTCCTGCACCTTTTTCAGGTAATAGTCCATGTTGTAGACATCACCACCCAGGCGTTGCTCTGTTAGGGTGTAACAGACGGCTCCCTGGAAATGCTTGTTGTTGTCTTTGATGACCCGGGCCGCTACCTCAAAGTTTCTGAAGTCGTTCAGCGCGTCAAAGACCCGGAAAATGTCCATACCATTGTCAATGGAGCGTTGCACAAAGGCTTCCACTACATCATCGGCATAGTTGCGGTAGCCTACCACATTTTGGCCGCGAAGCAGCATGGAAAAGGGGGTCTTGGGCATGTACTTCTTCAATGTTCTGAGGCGCTCCCACGGATCCTCGGCCAGGAAGCGGTGCATGGCATCAAAGGTGGCGCCACCCCACACTTCCAGGGCGTTGTAGCCTACCTCGTCTATCATTTCGGCTACCGGGATCATATCCTCGGTTCGGCCGCGGGTAGCAAACAGACATTGGTGGCCATCGCGCAGGCTCACATCGTTGATCTTGATCGGATTGGAGGCAGCCGGTCGATTTCGGTCGTAATTCATCTCCGTCATCTCCAGCACTCCATGCTTATCGTATTGCATATCGGTTGTTGGTTTTTTAAGTAATAAAATCTATGGTTTAAACGGGCATGGTGCGCCCTTTGCGCTGGACATTCAGGCTGTCCAGCATGAGACGTTTTCTGGCGTGCTCACTCCACGCCCGGTTGATCCTCCGGTTGGTTGAACCTTCGGCTTCTTTTTCCAGGTAAATGGCAATGGCTACCATGATCGCCTTCTTTTTTCTGTCTATTTCCATAGTTGGTATTGTTTATAAAGGAATATTGCCGTGCTTCTTCGGTGGTAGTACCTCACTCTTGTTTTCGAAGGCCCTGAGGGCATCTACCAGCCTGCTACGTGTCTCACTCGGCAAGATTACATCATCGATGTAACCCCGCTCAGCAGCGAGATAGGGTACATTGAAGGTCTTTTCGTACGCTTCAATTTTCTCTTGCGTTTTGGCGGCCTTGTCTTCCGCAGCGGCAATCTCCTTACGATAGCTGGAGATCACCTCCACGGCACCTTTGGCGCCCATTACCGCAATCTCAGCAGTTGGCCAGGCATATACCTGGTCGGCACCAAGCGGCTTGGCACACATCGCCAGGTAGGCTCCGCCATAGTTTTTGCGGGTGATTACCGTAAACTTAGGTACGGTAGCCTCTGCGTAAGACCACAGCAGTTTGGCTCCGTGCCGGATAATGCCCCCCAGCTCTTGTTCTACCCCCGGCAGGTAGCCGGGTACATCCACAAAGGTGATCAACGGAATGTTGAAGGCATCGCAAGTACGAATAAAACGACTGATCTTATCCGATGCGTTGATGTCCAAACACCCGGCTTGCACCATTGGCTGGTTGCCGATGACGCCTACTGCACGGTTGTCCAACCGGCCAAAACCGATTACAGCGTTGGTGGCATAGTGCTCGTGTACCTCTACAAAATAATTGCTATCCAGCACAGTTGTTATCACATCCCGCATGTCATACGGCATATTTGACTCATCCGGTATAAGCGTATCCAGCTCTTCACAGGAGCGGTCTGGCAGGTCACCCATCTCCAGGCGGGGGGCACTTTCCAGGTTGTTGCTTGGCAGGAAGTCAAGCAGTTCGCGGATTGTTTCTATGGCGTCTTCATCACTCTCACAGGCAAAATGGGCATTACCACTGGTCGCATTGTGTACCATGGCGCCCCCCAATTCTTCAAAGGTGGTCTCTTCACCGGTTACCGTTTTGATCACGTACGGACTGGTGATAAACATGTGCGCTTTTTTCTTCACCATAAGCACAAAGTCGGTCATAGCAGGGGAGTAGACGGCACCACCGGCACAGGGTCCCAATACAGCCGATATCTGCGGTACTACACCAGAGGCGCGGGAATTGCGCATAAACACTTCGCCATAGCCCTTCAGGGCATCTACACCCTCTTCCACCCGGGCACCACCGGAGTCGTTGAGGCCGACAATTGGTGCTCCGGCATCTACAGCCATATCCATGATCTTGCAGATTTTCTGGGCATGCATTTCGCCTAACGAGCCACCCCGGGAGGTGAAGTCCTGCGAAAAGGCAAACACTACACGACCATGGATGGTACCATGCCCGGTAATGACACCATCTGATGTAACTTCTACCTTATCCATGCCCAGCGAGGTGGCGCGGTGTTTGACGAACTTGTCAATCTCGCGAAAGCTGCCTTCGTCAAATAGCAATTGTATCCGTTCCCGGGCGGTAAGCTTGCCTTTCTCATGTTGTTTGGCTACCCGCTCGGCACCACCCATCTCATCAATCTGGGCGCGTTTTTGTTTCAGTTGTTCAATCTTATCAGCTACGTTCATGTCTTGTTGTTGGGTTTAACTAAGCCGGACCGGCTTAGCATTGGTTATCGTATAAGGTTGCTGTCGGAATAGGAGGATTTCAAAGGGCGCCAAGCCGTTTTATGCCTTTGGAGATATCTTCCGTTTTACCACTTGGCGTGCTGTGTGCGGAGTGGGGAAGTCCTGGTGGGGGCAGGAGCAATCTAGGGGTTGTTGTGCATGAAATCATACGTAAAAGAATTCAGTGTATCAATGCCGCAAAAGTCTATGCTAGAAATTATCCAGACGCTGATTTTTGTCACTACCCTTCGGAATAATGCCAACAGGCTCAGCGGTTGTTCCTAAACTAAGGGTGAAAGCAGAAAAGGCCAAATGAGTGAGGGATTTATCGGTAGAGTGCGGGTGGATATAGGCGCATCCTGGTAGGTGAACGCTACATTCAGGCTATATGCCATGTACAGAAGGGTATTGCGCTTAGCATCTTGCTGCAAGTTCGATCCAATGCCCCTTGTCAGTAGAGACAGACTGCTCAATCGCGATCATTCGTTATCCTTATTCCTAACGATTATTTAAACTCTAACAACCCACCTGCCATGACTTCCTCATGTGTAATGATCGTTTCTATTTTCTCTCCATCAAGGTACACCGCTGAATGGCTTGCTGCATTGGGGGCCTGCCTTTGGATGACAAGCGTTGTGTTTTCGTCAAGTTTAAGTTTGGCACTTTTCACTTGCGGTATGCCTAATACATATTCTCCTTTGGCTGGATTGACGGGATAAAAGCCTAAGGTGGTAAAAATGTACCATGCACTCATTTGACCGCAGTCATCATTGCCGGTAATGCCATCCGGGGTGGGGCTGTAGAACCGATTGTAGATCTCAGTGATCAATTCATTCCCTCTTTCCGGAGTGGCTGAAAAAGCATATAAATACGCTATGTGATGGCTGGGTTCATTGCCATGTGCATACTGACCTATGAGCCCTTCTTGTCCCAGATGCTTGTTGTCTCCCTCACTTGAAAGGCTAAAGAATGTGTTCAATTGATCAGTGAATGCTTCTCTTCCGCCCAGCAAGGCTATATAATTCTCGACATCATAATGACTTGGCGTCCAGGTGTATTGCCAGGCATTAGCTTCAGTGTAATCTCCCGGGTTATTCATGGGGGAGGTAGCTTCTAACGGTGCAAAGGGTGTTCTGAATTTGCCTTCCGAATCTTTCCCCCGCATGAGTCCCGTGCTGGGGTCAAATAAGTTCTCGTAGTATTTCGATCGTTGCTGATAGACTTCTGCGAGGCTATCCCTACCCATCTTTTCAGCCATCAATGCAATGCAGTAATCATCGAATCCGCTTTCCAACGTTCGGGAAACGGACTCATTATCCAACAAATCAAAGGGAT
>CAJXXO010000184.1 GCA_913062655.1 uncultured Bacteroidota bacterium
TTGACCCCATCAGCGGTCAGAACGTCTATCCCTCGAGCGGCAACCTGCACATGATCGAGCCCAACCAGGAGAGCCCGCGCCGCGACTGGGAGCGTCGTGTTGACGAGGCCTGGGTCATGGCCAACAACACGACCGACGAGGAGCAGCGCAAGGAAGGCTTCCAGATCATCCAGGAAATCTTCATCGATCTTGGTTTTTCCGGCTACGGCACGGGTGATCTTCGAGAAGATGTTCTCTTTGGTTTTGTCCAACCCCTGTTCGAGGTCCTGCTTTTTTTCCTTATTGAAGAATTTGTCAAAAAAGCCCATGGGTCTTTTCGTTATGGCTATGGAAAATACAAAAAAAGCTTCCCTGCATGGAGAAGCTTTTCCTGTGTAATGTATCGTTGTGCGGCTTAGTTGCCGTTCAATTCCTCTTTCACATTGTCTTTGTGAACGACCTTTTCTTTGAAGGTGTAAGCACCGGTTTTTTCATTTTTCACTGCAACGATCACCTTCACCATGTCTTTCCCTCCGGAAAACTTACCACGGTCTGTTCTTGCGTTTTTACTGATCTTGGCCATGATTACTTAATTTCTTTGTGAACGGTATACCGCTTTAATATCGGATTGTACTTTTTCAGTTCCAACCGGTCAGGTGTATTTCTACGATTTTTCGTGGTGATGTAACGAGAAGTACCCGGCATACCGGAATCTTTGTGCTCGGTACACTCCAAAATCACCTGAACGCGTGCGCCTTTTGCTTTCTTCGCCATGATTCAGCTCTTTTAAATCTCGATATTAATACCCTTCTTCCGCATCTTGCGCAGATAGCCGCTAATGCCCAGCTTGGTGATCGTACGGATCGCACTGGTCGACACTTTCAGTGTTACATAGCGGTCTTCTTCCGGGATGTAGAAGGTTTTCTTCTGCAAATTCGGATAGAATTTACGCTTGATCTTGCTATTGGAGTGCGATACGTGGTTACCACTTATCGTCTTCTTCCCAGTAAGTTGACAAACTCGAGACATGTCCCTGCAATTGTGTTTTCAAAATTTCGAAGGGCAAATATCTGCTTTTTCCCCGTAAAAGTCAAATCCAAAAACATCAACCAAATGCTTGTGGATAAGTGCTTCCCTGACTCGACTATCCTTCTGTTTTATCTACGGTTTGATGCATAAGGAATGCATTGAGAAACGGATCGAGGTCACCATCCAACACCGCTTGTACATTGCCGGTCTCATGGTTGGTGCGTACATCCTTGATTAACTTATACGGGTGCAGTACATAATTACGGATCTGTGAGCCCCACTCTATTTTCTGTTTACCGGCCTCCACCTTGTCGCGCTCCTCATTCCGCTTTTGTAGTTCAATTTCATAAAGACGCGACTTCAGCATCTTAAGGGCCGTCTCCCGGTTACCATGCTGCGACCGGCTCTCCTGGCATTCTACCACGATGCCACTGGGTACGTGCTTTACCCGAACCGCAGTTTCTACTTTATTCACGTGCTGGCCTCCTGCCCCACTCGACCGAAAGGTATCCCACTCCAGGTCACTGGGGTTCACTTCTACTTCAATGGAATCGTCCACCACGGGGTAAACGAATACGGATGCAAAGGAGGTGTGTCTGCGTTTATTACTATCGAAAGGGCTGATGCGTACCAATCTATGGACACCACTTTCCCCCTTCAGGTAACCATAGGCAAAAGGGCCGTCAATCTCCAGTGAAACGGACTTAATACCGGCCACATCTCCATCCTGCCGGTCTAGCTCCTGCACTTTAAAACCACTCTTCTCTGCCCACATGACGTACATGCGTAGCAGGATAGAGGCCCAATCGCAGCTTTCGGTACCCCCGGCACCCGCATTGATCTGTAAAATTGCGCTGAGCTCATCCTCTTCGCCATTGAGGGTGGACTTAAACTCCAGTTCGTCCACCTTTTCCTTAGCCTCTTCATACCTGGCCTCCAAGTCTTCTTCTGAGCCTTCGCCCATCTCGAGAAACTCCTGTAGCACTGCCAGGTCTTCTACTTTTTCTGCTACCTCGTTGTAGGCTTTCACCCAAAATTTATTGGACTGAATGCCCTTCATCACCTTTTGGGCTTCGTCCGGATTGTTCCAGAAGTTGGGGTCGGCCGCTATTTTCTCGTCATCCTCTATTTTCATCAACCGGTTGTCGATGTCAAAGATACCTCCTGAGCGACTGCATCTTTTTCTCGAGGGCCTTCAATTGATCGTTGGTCATCGCGTTCTTTTTACGACTACAAAAATACACCTTTGCCAGCGCTATTTCATACCACCCCTTACATGAGCGTTTGGGTTCGCTACCTTTGTGCCATGCGCATGTGGCTGGTCATTCTATTTGGTTTCACTTTTCCGTTGCAGCTATCGGCTCAGACAATAGAGGTGATGGATACCACCTTTGCTTCGCTGGAGGAATTGTGGCAGCAGTTTGAAGGCAAAGTGGTGTATGTCGACTTCTGGGCCAGTTGGTGCCGGCCATGCCTGGAAGAGGTGCCTGCCTCCAATCAATTGCAAGCCGAATGGGAGGCAGAAGATGATATGGTCTTTTTAATGCTCGGGTACAACGATCAGCGAGACCGCTGGCGACAGGCCATTGACGAACACCGGATTACGGGCACACATTATTTTTTGACACCCGAGCAATCACGGGCAGCCAGACGACTATTTGGTATCACTGCCATTCCTCACTATGCACTTATCAATCGCAAGGGCAAGATTGAATATGTGCAAACGGTGGGTCCTGACTATCCGAACCTATCTGATGACTTTAGAACCCTGCTATATCCATGACCGCTAAAGAATGGTACGAACACGCGAAAGTTGAACACGAGGCATTAGCCCGGCACCACGAGCAGCGTTACAATCAGTTGTCGTGGGTGCGATTTATCTTGTTCATCGGTGTCTTTAGTCTGATTTTCCTGGGTTTTGGCCAGGCCTTATGGTTGGGTGGATTGGGCATCCTCGTGGGTATCATAGTATTACTGGTATTTGTCCGCTACCATGAACGCCACAAAAGGCAGCAGCAATTTGCCAGGACCAAGGCCGAGATCTGCTTCAATGAATTGGAATTCATCCAGCATCACCAACGCGAAGGCCATACCGGGGTAGAATATGCCCCCAAAGACCACCCCTATGCCTTCGACCTGGATGTGGTGGGTGACGGCAGCTTGTTTTCCTTTATCAATACGGCCCAACTGGAGGAGGGCCGGGCCAGACTAGCCCATTGGCTCCTCCACCCTGCACAAGGTGACGTATTGCTCCGCAGACAAGCGCGCGTAAAAGCCCTGGCCAACCACCTCGACTGGATGCTGACCTTTCGGGCGTTGTCTTCTAAATTATTCCTTGAACAAGCCGATACAAAACCGTTGTTGCAGTGGGCGAAAGCACCCTTACCGGCTATGCCCACCTGGGCCAATGTAGTATCATTTGTTTTGCCCCCTTTTTTCCTGGCCGCTCTTATTGCCAACCTGGGGGGATGGGTAAATGCACTGGTGCCATTAGGGTTTGCCGCCTTGCATGGATTCATCCTCAGTCGCACCAACAAACGGGTAGAACAAGCCCACCGGCAATTGAGTCATATTGCCCCTACCCTGCAGACCTATAGCCGATTGCTGCACCACCTGGAATCAGCCCCTTTCTCCGATTCGGTGTTGCAAGACCTGCAGCAACCTTTGCAGCAACCGGTATCTGCCGGAAAAAGGGTCAAACGCCTGGCCCGTATTTTACAAAACCTGGACTTGCGTCTAAATGTATTCGGTCACCTACCATTGAATTGGGTCTTCTTTTGGGACATCCACACCTATCGATCACTGCATCACTGGCACCAGCAAGCTACCGATCACCTGCCGGCATGGCTCGACCGCCTGGCGGAAACAGAAGCCTTGGTCGCGCTGGGCAACTTGCACGCCCATTTCCCGGAATGGGCATTTGCCCGGATGACGGATCCGGAGCCAGGCTATCAACTCAAAGCGGCCGGGCATCCACTGATCCACCCCGATAAGCGGGTGGATAACGACCTACAGCTTTCTACCCGGGAGATATTTCTGATTACCGGCAGCAATATGGCCGGCAAAAGCACCTTTTTGCGAACGGTAGGGCTCAATATCGTCCTCGGACAAGCCGGGGCACCGGTATGTGCCACAGCCGCTGCATTCCCCCTCACCCATCTGATCACTAGTATGCGCACCTTCGATTCGGTGAATCAAAGTGCATCGTCCTTCTATGCTGAATTGTATCAATTACAGCGGGTATTGCGGCAGGTACAGGGGGATCCACATACGCTATTTCTGGTAGATGAAGTACTGAAAGGCACCAACTCAGCCGACCGGCACAAGGGGGCTGTAGCTTTGCTCAATCAACTAGTGAAAGCCAATGCCACCGGACTGATCACTACCCACGACCTGGAGTTGGCCGAACACTTTTCTGCGCATCCTACCGTTCATAACCAAAGCTTTGAAGTAGAGATCGAGGGCGAAGAGCTGGAATTTGATTACAAAATGCAACCCGGCATTTGTCATAGCTTTAATGCAACTGTCCTAATGAAAAAAATGGGTATTGATGTGGCGTAAATTTCTACTCCTTTTCGGAATTGCCGGTGTATTGACCGGCTGTGGTACAACATGGAATGAGACCGATAGTGAAGGCCTTCCACACGGGCCTTGGATTGAGTATTCAGCGGACAGCGTTTTCTTCAGCGTGATGGAATACGACCATGGACAAAAAGTGGGTCAGGAGACCATCTACTATGCCCGTGATACAGCTATTTATATTCAACGCCACTGGGCCTATGACTCCACCAACAGCTACACAGAGCTCAATGGAGCGTACTATCACTTTCAGCCCAACGGTGTACCGGTAATGGAAGGCTTCTATCGATTTGGTCAACCGGATAGTACTGTGCTTCATTACGATAAGGAAGGCGAGGTGCGCATTGAAGGACAATATGATGTTGGGGTTAAGACCGGGATTTGGTACTACTATGATAAAGCCGGTAGCTTAACCAAGACCATCAATTACACCGACCATCCACAAGGCTGGCAGGAAGACTTGAAACATGGGGTATACACCTATTACGCTGGCGGCATTCAACCCGCCTACCAGGTGGAATGGTTTCACGAAAGCAAGATTCGAGATTCGATTCTGGATACTACCAGCTATGGTTTGTTGCTGCAGGAAGGGGTAATCGATACGTCTCAGTACCTGCCTTAGTCTAAAGGCGGACGCCTAACTTCATAAGCATGGTGTGATTGAGGTCGCCCGCTTCATAAAAATGAGTCATCACTGATCCGCCCAAGAATATACGATCACTAAGATCTACCGTTCCTTCCAGGCTAATATGCATGCCAACGGTCCAATAATTGATGCGCTCAAAATCTTCCAGCATAATGTCCAGGTCATCGACATATACACCTGACTGTATGCGCATTTCAGACAGCCGATAAAGAGCCGGACCCGCACCAATACGCATATCAACTTTTCTGTGGTTTCCAATGGGTGACCAATAAGCTCCAACGCGTTGATGAACAAATGACATGGTGCCAATATAGCCTGACGAAGAACTCCCGGCAGTTAAACCTACACCAAGCGATAAGAAATCAGTAAAATGGCAG
>CAJXXO010000185.1 GCA_913062655.1 uncultured Bacteroidota bacterium
TTTCGTAAGGGCCAATACTTTTTCATAAGGCTGTTCCTGTGCCGGGAGTACACGCTCGGCATAGCGTAATGGCGATTGTCCCCAAAGGAGTTGGGCCAAAAAGAGTAATAGGATGTTCCACCACCATTTCACAGGGGGAAAATAGTACAGAATCCGATAACAGTAGCACCAAAGTTCTCCGTATTCCTGTCGAAACGGGTCATCGGCTCAGGCCAGTCGGCCAATGACTCGAAAAATGCGTACAACTAATCGTTTATAGGGGTTTCCGCAAAAGGCCTTCTGGTGATCCACAAGGTTACCCTGGTACCAAGGGGTTGGCCCGCATCATCTGTCAGGTCGGTGATGGAGAAGCTTTGCCGGTCGCCTGTGATCTTATTGAGCGCCTCCATCCGCTGCTTGGTGATGTCCAGCCCATAGCTTTTGCGTTCTCGTTTGGCGAGGGTACGTGCCGCTTCCCGGCCAATACCGTTGTCCTCCACCGTTATGGCGATCTGTTCCTCACCGGCCGGGGCTATGTGCACCTTCAATTGTCCTTTGCGGCCTTTCAACTGCGACAGACCGTGCCACACCGCATTTTCTACAAAAGGTTGGATCATCAAGGGCTGGATCGCCAGATGACGAGCCGATACTGCTTCTTCCACCTCAATGTGGTAGTCAAATTGCTGACTCAGTCGCTCCCGTTCGAAGGCAAGGTATAGGTCCAGCGCTTCTATTTCTTCTGACAAGCGGATTTGCTTTTGCTTTGAGTGGTGAAGCACCATGCGCAGCAAACGGGCAAAGTCGGCAATGAATTCAGCGGCCTTAGGCGATTCTTGCTTCAGGATATAATACCGGATACTGTTGAGGCTATTGAATATGAAATGGGGATTCATTTGTAGCCGCAAGGTGTTCAAGTCGCTCTCCAGCACCTTGCGTTCGTACTCGCTTTTTAGCTGGTCGGCTTTGGCCTTTTCCAGGGCTTCCGCCTGCTTCAGCACCTCTTGGGTGCGTTCCTCCACCTTTCGGTTCAGCTCCAGATTAGCCTCTTCTATCAGGCGTTGGTTTTCCCGCAGTTGCTCCGCATATGCCCGGTAGTATCGTTGCCGTTCATGGGTGTTAAGCCGGATGCGGTACCCCATGGCCAGGCTAAAGAACAGGGCTTCCAGGAATATGCCAATGTGCATCCAGTTGATGGGATAGATAGGAACATACTGCACCCACTGCTGATTGAGGGAAAACAGCATCGCCAGGATGGAAAAGAGCATAAAGAAAAAGGTGCCAAGTATGATGTAGGGCAGCAAGGGTGATCTTGATACACGGATAATCTGGACCAACAGGTACAACGAAATGCCAATCACCACCACCCGTGATATGGGGTACATCACATCCCGAAAATGGCCGTCCAGGGAGAGAGACACATAGATCATATCGGTTATGGCATAGGCCAGGTAGAGCATATTCACCCCGGTTATCAGCCGGGTTAGCCGCGGGGCATGCCGCTGCAGATCAAGGATGGCCACGATGAATAGGTTGTAGCAGATGTAGAGGAAAAACTGTAGTGGCTCATTGAGGACAAAGCCGATTAAAGGCTCTTGGGGGTAAAGGATAAAGTAAGGGCCATTAATCATCAACTTCTGCCCGAAGTACCACAAGGCAAAAAAGAGATATCCACTGTAAAACAGGTAGAGCCGCTCCTTGCGGTTTTGGAAATAGAGAAAAAGCGTGTAGAGCATCAATACCAATGCCCCGCCCATGAAGAGCAACGAAATAGCCATACCTATTTTGTCCAGTAGGCTCTCTTCTGCCAGGTACTTCAGGTATTCTCGCTCAGATACCAGCAACATGTGCCGGTTGGGCGCACGCCCTGTAGGGTATGCTAAGGCTACCTCTACCTGTGTTATACTATTGGGCGGCAGTGTAAACGGCAATAGATTCCAAACGGAGAGATTGGCCCGATGGAAGTAAGGCATGAAGTTGCCATTGTATAGGTTGGTATCGAGGTCGCCATGAAAACGAACCTGAATCATCTCCTTAGGCATGTTGCCGTAGGCAGCAAGCGCCATTGGGGCGTCATCATCATTGATCAAGACCACCTTACCCACATAGAAAGAGCCCTGCTCACCGGCCCAGGTGATGCGGGTATGCCACGTAGTGTCTGGCGTTGTCTTTTGCCAGTCCAGCATTTCGGTAATATCAACACCGGTACGGATCGTATCAACACGGAGGGTATCCAGCGCATGTAGCGGCCCTGCATATACCAACAATACCCATACTATGCACTTCCACATAGAGCTTAAAGGTCGAAAATCGGGGGGAATGTTACGAATGGGGCACTTGTATGGATAGCCACTCCTGTGAGGCGGCACATACGATATATTGCAGCCTGCCGGACGGGTAGTGGACGGGAGTAAGGCTGACCCATTGCCCTTCCCGCTCGTGCGTTGGAGGTCCGGGGTCATAAAAGGTCACCGTCTCACCACTTTTTGCCAGGGCATAGTGCTTCTCATACCTTGTCCGTACAGCAGGGTCCATATCCGGCCATAATACTGGACTGCCTTCCGGCAAACGTTCAGGAAAAAACGGCTTCATTTGCTGCTGAAAAAGCGGGTTGCCATACAGCAGGTGCAGATCGCTATCCACTACCCAAACCGGTTGTGGAATATGGTCCAACACCTCCTGCAAAAAGGCATGCTGCTTGCGATGCAACTCGCGGGAAGTGTACTCGGTGGTATAGTCATACACGGCTACTAACCGGGCATCCTTACCTTTAAAAGGGTAAGCCCTGGCATAGAGTATCACCTGTTTTAGCTTTCCCTCCTTCGTGCGATGGGTCCAGGTATCGCCCACCTCTGTTGGGGGTAGTCCCTGATCAAAATGATCCAGCAAGGCCCGTGTCTCAGTTTTGGGGCGGATAGCTGTCAATCGCATTTGTTGAAACGCTTCTCTGCTGTATCCGTATGCCTGCGTGGCTGCTTCATTCACCGCCAAAAACTGCAGCGTCTTCTTGGCGTAAATCCACATGGGCAAAGGGTGCGTCTCAAAGAGCTCCGGCAAAGCATCGGCTTGATCGGTGTCCGATTTTGCCGTATCTATCTGTGCCCCAAGGAAATGCAACAGGAGGGCATGCACCACCAACCACAATACAAGGAGAATGGCCAACACCCCATACTCTTCTGGTTCCAACAAAAAGTACCAGGCACCCATGACCAGAGTGCTGGATAGGATGGATACCAGTACCCACTGAAAAGATATAACCGTATTGACTCCCCGCATCATCTGTAGGGTGTCAATAATACAAGTATTTACAGGGTTACCCCTCGAAAATTCGATTAAAACAAGTGTAGCATCGACCAGTACTTGCCATTCCGGTATAAAACATCAACCGGCTACCACCGGCTGGAAATGGCCATCCACCCTATCCGGTCGGGGTACCGATGCAGGGTGCAGAAGGTGGGCCAGCAGTTCAACCCCATTCACCAACTCCGGTCCCGGACAGGTAAACCAATCGCCATCGACTGCATATACCTGTTGCTGCTGTACCGCCTGTAGTTGAGACCAGCCCTCATACCGGGCCAGACGCCCCACCTCTTCTGCCGCTTGTGATAACGGAAGACCGCAAGCACCAAAGATCAGTAGCTCAGGGTTGTAGTGCTGCAACTGCGACCACGCAATGGCACGGGAATATCCACCCGGGTTGGCCAGGTCATCTTTTCCTCCGGCAATGTCAATTTGATCCGGTATCCAATGGCCACAATTATAGAGTGGGTCAGGCCATTCCAGGAAAGCAATCTTTTTCCTACGTGTGTTTTGCACCGCATGACGTACAGCCGAGAGCCTTTTCTTGATCTTTTCCATAGCCTCCTCCCCTGCTTTCTCGGCCTCCAAATGCAGGGCCACCGTCCGCAGGTCCTGCCACACTTCTTCTAATCGATGGGGCAATAGCGGCACAATGCGGGGTACTTTCGGCAGTTGCTGTACGGCTGCCTCTACCATGGGCGTATCAATCTGGCAGACGGGACAGACATCCTGTGTGAAGATCACATCGGGCTGCAAGTCAGCCAGTACCTCCCTATCAATGTAGTACAGCGACTCGCCCCTCGCCTTATATTCGGACACGATCGCATTGATCTCCTCGCTGGTTCGCGTGGGCCCTTCTAACCGGGACCGCACGACACGAGGCCTTTCGATGGGGCACTCAAAGGTGACACCCACCAACTGATCAGTACACCCCAGGTGTTGTATCATACGGGTAGCGGCAGGCAAAAAAGAGCAAGCGGTTACTGACATGGTAGGGTCAATTTTTTCTGGGCGTTCATTTGGACATTACTTCAATAAAACAATAGGGAATACAAATGATCAATCGGCTGCCACAAACCCCGGCCATCGCCTCATGTAGTCTATGAATGCCTCACCCAGTCCTTCCTGTTTCAGATAAGCGGGTGATACAGGTAGCTGTACGGGTTGAAAAGCAGGGTCACGGATTACTTGCCGGGCAAAGTCGTGGTGCAGGATAGCCGAGCGGCCAATGGTGACAAAATCGATGCCAGCCTCCAGGACCTGATGCACTTCGGCACCCCCCGTTATTTTTCCGGCTACCGTCACTTTTACCGTTTTCTTGTCCAGGCCGGTGGCGTAGGCCAGCTTGGTACCATTGGGTGTCGACTGAAAGGTATCCCACAGTGACAGATCGAGAAAATCGACCTGCCCGCTGTCGATCAGTTGCTGACTGAGCGCTTGCATTTCCTCCGGTACCACGCCAAATCGTTCCAGGGATAAGCGAACACCAACCAGAAAGTCTGCCCCACAATGCGTGCGTATGCCCTCCAGTATTTCAAACAGCAGGCGTGACCGATTAGCTAAGGACCCACCATAATGGTCCGTTCGTAGATTGCTCTCCGGACTCAAAAACTGACAGAGTATATAGCCATGTGCCCCATGCAGTTCCACACCGTCATAGCCGGCTTGCCGGGCCCGCACAGCAGCCGCAATAAAGTCGTCCCGAAGCGATGCTACCTCAGCCGGTGTGAGCGCCCGCGCTTCGTGGGGCTCGTTTTCACTGGGCGCCACGGAAGTGGTACCCACCAGCTCGTTGGGGCTGCGCATACCACCATGGTGAAGCTGCACCACGGCTAAGCTACCCTGCGATTGGAGGGCCTGGGTTAACCGCTGGTGACCTTCCAGGTGATAATCGGCAAAGATGCCCAGTTGTCCCGGCCAACATTGACCCTGCGCCTGCACGTGCGATGCACAAGTCATCACCAGGCCGAAGCCACCTGCCGCCCGTTTGACCAACCAATTGCATTCATCGTCAGACAAGGTACCATCGGCATGGCTTTGCTGGTTGGTCATGGGCGCCAGCATGAAGCGATTGCGCATCGTTTTGCCACAGGGAAAAGTAAGCGGAGCATCCGGTAGAGCCATAGCCTATTGCTTAGCCCACAAAACTACGGATCGCCTACTTGCTTTTACACCACTTGCGTAATAGATGTGCCGCCAATCAGGCGTTGAGGCAGGGAACCACCAGGTGGAGCATTAAACAGCCCGATACGAGGTCGCATCGGGCTGTAAAAGGAACGTAACCAAAACCTATCAAGGTCGCAATACTTTCGCCTGCCACCTCGCTCCTTCTT
>CAJXXO010000186.1 GCA_913062655.1 uncultured Bacteroidota bacterium
CATTCCAATAATCGCAAGAGGCAAAGTACACTGGACGAGCAGAGCTGCTTCGGGCTATTACCCGATTATTATACAAAGTGCAGCGGTCGAGTGCAGAACCATTTACCGAAACCAGGTAAATAGCATACGCACGAATATTTCGCAAGTCATTGCCGATGATATCAATTGAACTGGAGGAGGACAGGTAAAGACCGTAATCACCATAATCATTGCCCAGCGCCAAATCCGCATAATTGTGCTGAAACTGCATATCGGTTATATAGCTGGAAAAGAAAATAGCGTAGGCGTGGTGTAGAAACTGATTGTGCTCGATAACTATATCGGAATAGTCATTACAACTGGACAATCGATCGAGCCGGAAAGCGATAGAGCCATTTTCGAACCGACAATGGCCCACGTAGAGTTGCGATCCCGAAGAGTTGTCGGAGTACACCAGCGCCATGTTATCAGCATTGCTGGTCGTATTGTTAGCCTGCAGAAAACAGTTGGTTATGGATACGTTTTCGAAAGTATTATCCATAACAACCACCCGGCCCTTGGTGGTACCCACCGACTGTAACGTTAAGTGCCTGAAGTGGACATTTCTTGCGCTGGTCAATCGCACCGTATAATTATCCGTATTGGTAGCATCATGTGTGATGATTACTTTGCTGCTATCTTGCGATGCGGATTCCACTATCAGGGAGTCCCCATTCATATCGAGATCGGTAAAGTCAAGCTGCTCAGCGTAGGTGCCATCGGCTATTTGCAGCCGGATGGTGCCGCTTGTAGGGTTATCACGTAGCGCCTGAATGGCAGCACCAATGGTAGCATAGTCGTTAGGCACGTTGATAGTACCGGATAATACGGTGGTGCCGGTCGGAGCAAATTCATCAGCACCAATACAGGGTGGATTTAAGCGCGCATCGCCCTCAATATCCACTGGCACGAGGGAAAGCAAGTTCAGCCCCGCCTTCAACCGAAAATAGTTGGTAGACAGATCGCCATTCACCCTGTCGGTATATCTTGGATTGAAATAATAGGAATTGCCATCACGACCTGAGGCCGATTGCCAGGCGGAAAGGCTACTGTAGTAGTCGTTGCCACTACGTATCAACCGGCAATTGGCGCCATAGTAGACATTATAATTGGTTACTATGCTGGAGTTGGCTTCATAGTAGGTGATTGAATTGCTGCCATAGGTTGCAACAATACTGTTTTGAAAATTGGTGTTGGTGACATTGGAAAAGTACGCCCCATAGCCAGAGCCCGTATTAACGGCTATGGAGTTGTGGTATATATCCACATAGCTTGAACTAAGGACATACATGCCGTACGTGTTGCTGCCAGAAGTGTGCAATACGTTATTAGAAATCAAGCCCCTGGCCAGGATGGAACCATTGCAGCTTATAAGATGAAGCCCCATATACGAGCTATTGATCACCCGATTCCTTTGCACTCTTATTGCCCCATCGCAACGGTTCAAATAAATGCCGTAGTAGGTAGTATTGGTACCACTGCCATCGATAAGATTATCCTCGATAACGACTCCATCGGCTTCTGACATCTGCATGCCCCGCGTCCGCTGACTAACAAATACATTGTGGGTGATTTCATGTCCCACCTCCGTATTGGAAGGCGATCCATCGAATTGTATCCCATAGGATCCATCTTGCAGTACATTGTTGTGGATGGTAACGTGGGTATTTTCATTGCTCCCATCACTGTATATCAGGGAAAAGTTGGAGCTATTGGAAGTAGTGGCTGCGCCCTCAACCCGGCAATGCTCTATGGTAAGGTAATCGGATGAACCATCCACACGTACCACACGCCCGTAAGTGAGATGTAAAGCACGTAGCGTCATATTGGCAAATCGTATATGCGATCCACCTGAAAATTGAAGGGTATAGTTGTCTGCCGCAGTTGCATTAAACTGCAAAATGACATCTGTGCTATCACCTGTAGCACCAACAAAGGACACAGGACTTGCCTGCGAAGTCCCGGTGATTGACCCGATATCCACCTGCTCGGTGTAGGTACCGCTGGCCACCTGAAAGGTAACCGGGCCCGATACTCCATTGGCCTCAAGGTCATTTACGGCAGCGCTGAATGAGGTATAGTTGCCTCCCGAGCTGTTTATGGTATAGGTACCGGAAAGCGGTTGTGCCAAGGCAGCAATAGAGGCTAAGCAGGCTGCCAGCAGCGTGAAGGTAAAGTGTAGTCGCATAGTGTTCAGTTTATCAAAATCGCAAAGAAAATCCTTAGCAACATTAGCTTATCCCCTATGCAATTGGTACTTCCATTTAGCCAATGGTCAATATGAATGAGTCGTTGGTTTAACGTTTCTTCACTTCACTGACTCAACTTTTGGCACGGGTATTGTTACTACATTGATAAATCATTAAGGACCCACTATAAAACTGACAACTATGAAAACCAAGAATAGAAAACTCGAGCAAATCATTGAAGCCAACGCACAAGCTTTTGAGCAATTGCTACAAGAGCTGAAACTGATCGAAAGAGAGAAAAAACAATTGGCCCCAGCGAGGGTACGATCATAAGTTGAAAAAGTCCCGGTTTTCGGGGCTTTTTTTTTGCCTGCCTGTTTGTCTTATCCTTCTCATTCAACCTGCCGAAAAGTCTGTTTTTACCGTCATTTTTTCCGGCTTGAAATAGCACTAAAGTACTGGCACGCAGGTTGTAAAGAATAGAAGTAAAAACCAAAAACAAGGAGGTTGCTATGACACTCGTTAAAAGCTCTAATCGATTATTTCCTTCTTTCTTTGACGAGTTCCTCAGCGATGATTGGTGGCCTTCTGCAATCAGCAACAAGCCAACCAGTCCTGCTGTGAACATCAAGGAGCATGACAAAGGCTACACACTAGAGGTAGCGGCTCCTGGCATGAAACGCGATGACTTCAAGGTAACCATGGATGAAGACATGCTGACCATTGAAGCTGAGCAAAAGAAAGAAAGCGAAGAGAAGGAAGAAACGTACACCCGCAAAGAGTTCAGCTACACACACTTCAAGCGCTCCTTCCAAATGCCGGAAGGTGTAGTGATGGACAAGATCAAGGCCAACTATAAGGATGGTATCCTGGCCATTGATCTGCCTGTCGACAAGAAGACGCAGAAGCAGCTGACCAAGCAAATTCAGATCAACTAACAGCAGGAGCGTACGTTTCCAAAAAAGCAAAAGGCGACTCAACGGGGTCGCCTTTTGTACTGTAGGTCTCTGATGAATTATTCATTGACTTGGAGCAGCGTGGAGTGCATAAACTGCTTGATCTCCTCCAATACCTGGCTCACCTTTTCTACCTCAACATCCTTTACCAGCGCAATGTCTTCTTCTGATAGGTGCTCGTAAGCGTATAGATCAAATATGCTGCGCTTGAAGTCAGACAAATTGTAAAGCATACGGTGGATGGCCGCTTGCTGCGCATCATCCATGAGGTCAAACTCGGTTTCGGCCTCCAGTTGTTCCTGCGTATTATCATCCAGAATGAAATCGTAGAAATCGTACAGCCCTTCCGTGAATAGGGGGTCGTTGTTGTGGTAGGTTGGGTCGTCAAAGTCTTCCTGCATCATGTAATCACCATCAGCATCTACACTGTAGTTTTCTTCCATGGTGCGGTTGTGTTGTTTTTGTAGCACCTCCACACTCTCTTGCAGCCCACGCTCGTCATGCACGTCTATCACTTCGGTTAGCAGTTGATCTGCCTGTTGATAGAGCCAGGTGTAGAACTGGTGTTTGTTGGTAATGCGCGCTGGGTCGAATCGATCATACATCCTCAGGTAAAGCTCATTGGCGAGGTCTTCTGCCTTTTTTGCCTCTTTCCGCAGGGTGTGGGTGACATTGGCCTGGCTTATTCTCCTGCGCAAGTAGCCAATCAAATGTGGCATCGCTTTCTTGATCAGGTTGACAAACATGTCCGGATCCTGCTCTTCTTTGAATGCTACCAGGGGTTCTACTACCTCCTGCAAGCGAGATTCCAGCAATTCTTTTCTTCTCCGTTGGTGCATTCTGCGTTCCATGCGCAGTTGCTTCACCAAATTGTGGCGCAAGGCATCAAAGCCTTTCATAAATGCCTGAATGGGATCGCTCGATTTGTTCTTAATCACCACCGGTTTAGTGCGCAGATCGAGAATGAGTGTAATCAAATAAGTAGTGGGACCCGGTTTTTTGCTATGCACCTCTAACACCAACGGTTTGCGATATTCCTGCACATACCGGTCCAACTTCGGTGCCTGGCGCTCCAGCATCTCGTCCAATTGCCGCACGACTGACGGCTCCACCACATTCTTGTCGTTGATGATTTCGTACCGCATGGTTGTCGGTTTTGTTGTAGCCTGAAATAAAGCATTTACCCCCAAAAAACCACTGACTTAAATCACTGTAAAGCCCCAAAGTATGCCCCACAAAAGCTTAACCATTTCGTAAAATAGTCGTTGGCATGTATTTTTATTCGAAATTCCAACGTGCTATGAAACGAATCCATCTGGCAGGGTTGCTCCTGATAGCTTTTGTGTGTACTTTTTGTGGGGGGCCTACCTCTACTGTCACCTACACGGTAGAAGATGTTGAGTTTGTTATGGAGGGCCCTCTCTTCGAAGGTCCTAACTCGGCTTACCTAACGCACGATATTGATTTCAGTAGTGTAACGAGTGACTCCCTACCTGTAACCGCAGACAATATCAAAGGTGCAAGGTTGGTGAGCGCCACCCTGCATGCTGATGATAGCATGACCTTCGATCTCTGGAGTAGTGCCACACTGCAACTCACCGCAGACGAAGCAGATATGGAAGAGATTGCTGTCCGCAATCCCGTACCAGAAGAGGCCTCCACCATCACGCTTAAAGCTTCAGAAGAAGCAGAAGTAGATGATTTCTTTGCGCTTTCCAACTTCATTTTTGTGGTAGATGGCAGCTTGAAAGAAGATTGGTACGATAATTTCTACTTCACCGGTGATTTCACTTTCGAGTTGGAAGTGCGCCATTGAAAACGATAAAACACGCAACTATGAACATGAATGTATTCCTCTCTTTGCTGGTAAGTCTATTATTGTCCGGCACCCATTTGGCCGCGCAGGATGAAGGCGATCGCCTGATTGGTGTGTGGGAGCCGAGCAACGGTAAGGCCCGCGTAAAAATCGACAAGATCGGCAGCAAATATTTTGGCCGAATTGTATGGTTAAAAGAACCTAATGATCCGGATACCGGTGAGCCTAAAACCGATAAGAATAATCCGGATCCGACCTTACGTGATGCACCACTGCGCGGTTATCGCATGCTCAAAGATTTCGTTTACGATGGAGATGATGAGTGGTCGGGTGGCACCATCTACGATCCGGAAAATGGAAACACCTATGATTGTGTGATTACCATGACCGATGAAAACACCCTCGATATCAGAGGCTATATTGGTATTTCTGCCTTTGGCCGTACCGATGTATGGAAGCGCTTGCAGATCCCCAAGCGCAAGAAGAAGTAACCTTTACTCGCTATAAAATCTCCGTTTATGCGTTGGCTATTACTACCGCTGTTGGCCGTGCTGTGGCTGCCATTGGCTGCTCAGACTGATACAACAGACTCGAAC
>CAJXXO010000187.1 GCA_913062655.1 uncultured Bacteroidota bacterium
GGTAAAAAAGGTAGTTACCAAGCCCATGAGAATAATGAAAACGGCTGCCCAGGGCCACCAGGTGGTGCGCTTTTTTCGGTCAGGTGCTATGGAGCGCACCGGTTGCTCTACCGCAGGCGCAGTATCTACGACTTGTTTACGCAAAACCGGTTCTGCCTGGTAGGCCGGTAAGCCGTAGGCCGCTAATAAGTGGTTATGGGAGGATTGTACAAACTGTAAAGTGCGCTCAACATCGAAAAAGAGCTTGCCAATCCCTTCCAACTTGACCACTTCCTGTCGATCGAGCCGTTGGTTGCAATCAGCAGCAAATTGTTCAAGGTGAGATTTGGCTTCCTGCTGATCCAATCCCTCTTGCTCTACCAGATGATGGAGTAATAGTGCATCATTGTTTTGCAACTGCCTATTGAAGGTAAGTTTCTTGAAAGGCGGTTGAAACTGATGGGTCACCGGATGGCGCTCAGCCGATTGGTAATTGGCGACAAAACCACCCAGACCCGGAATGACTACGTAATCGTATTCTCCTAATAGCTTCCGGATGTGTGCTGTAATGTCCAATGCTGCTGCTTTGCGTTACCTAAAAGATCATCTTGATACCACCGATCGCATTCAATCCTAAGGAAGGATAATTGTAGTAGCGCTGGTAGTTTGCTGCAGCAATATTATTAACATCCAGGAAAACATGGAAACTTTCATTGACCTGATAGCTGGCGCCCAGGTTGATGTCTGCTACACCAGGCAGTTGATTTTCAGTGCCTTCAGGCGTTAATGCGAACATTCGATTAAAGAAAAATAAATCTGCTTCAGCACGCAATTTCTCGGTCACCTGGTAGCGGAGCAAGATACTCGACTTGATGGTCGGCATGTGCCAGGCCCGCGCACTGTTCTTCAGGTCGTAGCTGAAAAAGTCCACCGCACCCAGCACCCTGACTTTCTCACCAAAGCTGTAGCCTATTTCCACGTGGAGGTTCAGAATATTGGTGCTGGTGTCGTACACGGTATTGAAGCGATTCACCGCCACGCTGTCTGACACAAATAGGGGGAGGAAGTTGACATTGCTGTAGCTCACCTGCGCATTGTAGCTGCCACCCCGGATAGGTGCACCACGCACACCGGCTTTCACTTGCAGCTCGCGGCTGTTGCGCAACAGCGGATTTTGGTTGAGGAACGGGTTGCGATCACTGAGTGTCTTGTAGTTGTTCTTCAACACCTCTCCGGTAAATCCGGCATGGAAAACCACCAATTCATCCACCAGTTCGCGCTCAAACAAGATATCCGGGAAGAGGTAAAACCCATCTTCATCGGCCCCTACATTGATCCCGATATCAGCAAACCAAATGTCTTTCTGTACCCGGTAGGAGGGACGCGCACTGATGATGGTCAGGTTTTGCCGCAAGGTATCGCTGGTAAAGGTGGTATGATCCACACCCAGGCGGACCTTGGCCAGGTTATCATCGTACCGCTTACCGATCATAAAGTCGGCCACGGGATTGATCTCATTCTGACTCAACCGGTCGGTGAGGTAATTGACACGGAACGTACCATCATACTCCAGGTCGTAGTAGGTCTCTTCGGTGTTGTTGAAGCGCAGCCCACCATAGATGAAATTGTAGGTCTGACCATTGTCTTGGGTGGATATGATGGTATCCACCTCAGGATCGTAGCCATAGAAGCGAATGGCATTGCGATCGTACCCGCCAAAGGCATGCAGGGCAAAATTATTGATGAAGAAATCGCCCATCACTTTGGTGCGCAGGTCGCTGAATTGCTGATCGGGCAGGGGACCGTTGGAAGAGATGTAATTCACCCGTGCTGCCAGGTTCGTCTCGTTGTCGCGGTTATCGTACTTGCTGCTACGTCCGGAGTTGACATACAAGTCGAGGTAAGGCGTCAGGTAGTTACCGAAGCCAACCTTGGCATATACATTTTTCAAAGGCTCCACCTTATCCGGACGCGTGGCCAGCGGCCGCACTTCAGGGGCTACATACGGTACCTTCAGCATGCGGGTGGGTACATCGTATTCCACCTCGATCTGACGGTCATCCACCGGGGGTAGTTCAGGGTTCAGGCCGATCTTCTTGGCATCCGCCAAAATCGGCTTGATCTCCGATACCACGGTGATGTTCTGTCCGGGCAGTCCTTCATCTTCACCCTCCGGCTGCTGTGCCCAGCCCACTTGGCCGGCCAACAGCAATGTTGTCAATACAGTTATATAGCGCTTCATCGTAGTCGGTTGTTATTCTCCGGCTCTTCCGGGTTATTGAATGGGTCATCCTCAGGCCCCTTGATACGGGAGTTTTCGTCCATAGCCGCTTCCACGCGGGCTAGCTTGTCTTTGGCTTCCTGCAATACATCAGGATCTCCGGTATAGCTGCCTACTATAGATTCCAGCGTTGCTTTGGCCTGGAAATAGTCTTCCTGCTCGTAATACACGTCAGCTACCAGGATCAGTGATTTCACCAGCCACAATTCGTAAGAAGGATAGTTGCGAATGATGTCATCACACTGCGCCTCCGCCAGGGTATAATCACCACGCATGAAGTGGATCTTCGCCATGTAGTACCGCGACTCCACACCCTTGGCATTGTCCGTAAGCTCACTCACCTTGGTGAATTGCGTCATGGCTTCATCATTGATGCCTCGTTCATAATTCACCTTAGCCAGGTAGTAGTGCGCATTGATCAGGTCCTCATCAGAGGCCTGTGGCGCGTCCAGCATCATCTTGGCGTACTCTTCGGCCTTGCGAAATCGCTTGGTAGCATAGCCCAGGTTCATCAGGGCTTGCAGTACCTCAAACTTGGTCTGCTGCAGGCTCGCCAGTTCCAGCATCGGTTCGTAGTAGCGGAAGGCCTTATCGTAGTCTTCAATGATGAAGTGACAGATCTTGGCAGCCCGCAGGTAGCTGACTTCAGCATAGGCCTGGTTGTTGTTGGCATTGATCACAAACTCATAGTCAGGCAGGGCTTTTCGGTATTCCTCAGCCCGGTAGTACACATCAGCCCGGTAGTAGTGGGCAATTGTTTTGAAGTAGCCACGAGGGAAATCGTTGATGTATTGTGTCAACTCCTCCTCAGCACGGTCGTATTTCTCCTGGAAGTAGAAGTTTTCAGCAGTGCGGAACTGTAGGGTATCCTGCTCCGACACGTTGGCACCGGCCAGGTTGATGTATATGCTTGGGTCACCTAGTTCAACTGATATTCGCTTCACTTGGGCCAAGGCTTCACCGGCTTCCGGTGTGCCTGGATAAGTTTCTGCCACGCGACTGTAATACTCGATCGCTTTTTGGTCCTGACGGGTGTTGTAATAGATCAGGGCCACCTTCATCAGCGATTGCAACACATACGGGCTCCTTGGCTCTTCTTCGATCAACTGGTTGAAGGCACGGATCGCATCATTATTGTTTTTCTCCAACAAGTGCGCGCTGGCCAGTTGGTACAAGGCATCATCATAATAGAACGATCCTGGATAGTTGCGGATCACCTGGTTCATCGCCTTACGCTTACCGGCTATGTTGCCCTTCACCCCCTGGATCATACCTTGCTGGTAGAGGGCATAGTCAGTATCCGGGGCACGGTCGTTGGAGATCTCTTTGTAGTTGGCTAGCGCATTGTCGTAGCTCTTCAGCATAAACTGGCAATCGGCCAAACGCAAGGTAGCATCAGGAAGCAGCCGCTTTTTCAGTTGAGCGCCTTCGGCTGAGTTGGGGTACCGCTGAATGCCGCTTTTGGCATCGGCAAAATAGCGCACCGCACTCTGGTAATCTTCCTGTTCAAAATAAGCATACCCGATACCATAATCTGCTGCGGCACTGGTGGTGGACAAGGGCAACCGCTGCGATACCTTGGCGAGGCTTTTAAACTTGCGGTATTCCGATATCGCGCCAATGTAGTCATCCCCTTGCAGGCTGATCTCGGCTTTCCAGAAGTGAGCCTGTGCCGTAATGCCTTCATCGATCGGGTGCTGTAGTGATTTGTCGAAATGCCTGACCGCCTCTCTGAAGCGTTTGTCGTTGAACAACTCCACCCCCCGGTAATAGGTCACCTTCTGGTACGCTTCCTTGATGGTAGGCGAGAGGTCATTCATCGACTCGATGATCTTGATGGCTTCGCGATAGTTTCGCGTGTTGAGGAACATGTCCGTTAGCAGTTCCTTGGCCGCCCTACTGTTGGTTGAATTGGGGAAGCGCTTCAGGAAAGCCTGTGTAGCGGTGATGGCACTGTTGTGTACCCCCGCTTCGTAGCTGACCTTGGCGTAGTTGAAGAGGGCATTTTCCTGCACGAATGGATCATATTCCATCTCTGCGGCTTCCTGGAAGGCTCTGCGGGCCTTGTTGAGGTTGCCGATCTGCAGGTAGCTGTCACCCAGCAAATACACGGCATGCTGTGCCACCGAGTCCTTCTCGCGACTCAGTTGCTCAAAGTTGACAATGGCCTCTTCGTATTCCTTCAACTGGTATTGCGTATAGCCCAGTTGGTAAATGTCTTCCTTGCTCATTCTGCGCGTACTCTCCGCGTAGTACATCAGCAGCGGCAGGGCTTTTTCATAGTTGCCTTGCTCAAAGTAGGCCTTACCTACGAGTTGATTGATCTCCGGGTAGTATTTGATCTTCCGGTCATCCAGCAACGGGGTGGCATATTCCGTCAGGGCGCGATAATTGCCCTGCTGAAAGTAGATGGAGGCAATGTAGTAGGGCACCACCCGTCCGAAATAGACCGATTCTTCTACCTTTTGGAAGTTGTCTAGTGCCGTATCATAATCCTCTTCCATAAAGGCAATGAAACCATGGTAGTAATGGGCGGGGAAGTAATACCTATCGGTATTCATGACATCACGGAAGAGCGGCTTGGCCTTACCAAACTCCTTTTGGAAAAAGTAGCCGTAGGCCATTTGGAATTTATAGTCCTCCTTTTCAGCTCGACTCAGCTCAAAGGGATCGACCCGTTCGTGGTATTTCACCACATCACGGTATTTCTTTTTGCGGTAGTAGTAGTCGCCCAGGTGGAAGTAGGCGCGGTTGCTGTTCGCATTGCCGGTGTGGTTGTTTAGAAACGACAACATCAGGTGCTCACCATCCGGATTTTGAAGCGTCAATGCCGACAGCGCCAGGTAGAATTCCGAGTTTACCCGAATCGCCTTGATATCGGGATCGGTGGTGGTACGCGTCTGCGTGATCACTTCGCGAAAAGCTTCGCGGGCATTCACATAATCCTCATGGTCAAAGAGCTCCAACGCCTCTTTGTAGGCTTTTTCCGGCTCCCAGAAGGTCACCGTCTCCTGTGCCGGAGCGATCATATATAGCACAAGCCCGCAGGCCAACAGCAGTAGTCGTCTCATACTAACCCTTTACGTGGGGTGAAAATAGTTAAATCACAAACGGTAAAAACCTACACTATACGCAGCTTCCCTGTGGATGATGACAGGATATGTACAGTAACTGTTGGATGTGTCAGATTATTGTCAGGACGCATGGAGTGGAGGAGTGGATAAGTTGAGAAGTGTATAAGGATCTGAGCCGCCTAGTTACTTGTAGCAGAAAAAAAATGCAATCTGCGAGAAGCGCTTCTTCGGCCT
>CAJXXO010000188.1 GCA_913062655.1 uncultured Bacteroidota bacterium
ATGCCGGAAGGTGTGATGTATGCCATCCTGCTGATGAATGCAGGTACTCCCCTGATCAATCGATTTACCAAGATCAAACCGTACGGCTACTGATGGATGCGCAGCAACATACCGAACGCGAGCCTAGTGCTTTCCGCATGATCGCCACCCTGGGGGTAGCCGGATTTCTGGCGGGGGTGATCCTCGTGAGCATCTTTCAGTGGACCAAACCCATGATCGATCAGCATCGGGCCGATGCACTGGAAGCGGCCATTTTTGAAGTATTGGAGGGCGCCCATACCTATACCACGCTGCGCGTGGAAGGCGAGAGCCTCGCCATAGTGGAAGGCGAGACAGACCAGCCCACCATTTATGCCGGTAAAGACAGCACCGGTACTTTGATTGGTTTTGCCATTCCAAACGAAGCCACCGGCTACCAGGATATCATTAGCGTGCTATTTGGTTACGATCCGGTAGCGAAAAAAGTAGTCGGGATGGAAGTGCTGGAAAGCAAGGAAACACCCGGCTTGGGGGATAAGATCTACAAGGATGACGATTTTGTGGCGCAGTTTGCTGACCTGGCTGTGGCACAAGGCATTCAAGCGGTAAAACCCGGTGAGAAAACAGCAGAGAACCAGGTCATCACCATCACCGGTGCTACGATTTCTTCAGCAACGGTAGTGGATATCATCAACAATGGATTGGCCGAATGGCAAAGCCGGATCGATAATTATTTGGCAGAGTCGGAGACGATGGCACAAAACGACACACCATGAGCGAGCAACAACGACCCTCATCGGCTGAGGAATTCCTCAAAGGTTTGTGGCGCGAGAATCCCGTTTTCGTAGCGGTGCTCGGTATGTGTCCGGCCCTGGCGGTGACCAACTCAGCCATCAACGGACTGGCCATGGGGCTGGCAACCACCTTTGTGCTGGTATCCTCCAGTATTTTGGTGTCGCTACTGCGTAATGCTATTCCCAAGCAAGTGCGCATCACCGCTTACATTGTCATCATAGCCACCTTTGTGACAGTAGTGGACCTGCTGTTGGCCGCCTTTACGCCTACCATCCACAAGGCCTTAGGCGCATTCATTGCTCTGATCGTGGTGAATTGCCTGATCCTGGGCCGACAGGAGTCCTTTGCCAGTAAGAACAAGGTGGGCATGGCCATAGCCGATGCAGCGGGTATGAGTGGTGGCTTCACCTTTGCCTTGGTCTGTATTGGTGGTATACGTGAGATTTTGGGCAGTGGGTCCTTGTTTGGTCTGTCGCTATTTGGCGAAGGCTTTGAACCATGGGTGATCATGATCTTACCTCCGGGAGGCTTTTTTGCCCTGGGCTTTTTGTTGCTCTTCTTCAATTGGCTCACCAACAGGCGCAAACAGAAACAACAAGCCAACATCGACTATGAAACCGTTGGCGGTAATTTATTAAACGATAAATCTTGATATGGACCACTTGATCTTGATATTCGTTTCAGCCGTACTGGTCAACAATTTCACCCTGGCCTATTTCCTGGGGTTGTGTCCCTTTCTGGGTGTGACCTCACGACTGCAGACCGCCTTTCGGCTGGGATTGGCCAATATCTTTGTGATGATCATTACGGCTCTTTGTGCATATGTGTTGAATGAGTACGTGTTGATCTATGCGCCCTACTTGCGGCTGATCAGCTTCATCATCGTGGTGGCCTCAACAGTACAATTTGTAGAGATGGCCATCAAAAAGCTCAGTCCGGAGCTGTTTCGTGCGCTGGGTATTTTTCTGCCTCTGATCACGACCAACTGTGCGATACTCGGTTTGGCCTTGTTTTCTACCAATAAAGGATACGGTTTGGGCGAAGGGTTGGTCTATGCGCTGGGAGCCGGGGTAGGGGTGACCTTGGCGCTTGTATTGTTGGCGGCTGTAAGAGAAGAAACAAAGGTGCTCAATATTCCGAAACTGGTAGAAGGCACCGCGTTGAATTTGATCATTGCCGGCATTTTGTCCATGGCCTTCATGGGCTTTGCCGGATTATTTGCATAGCATGGAAACTGTATTGAACATTGTATATCCTGCACTTGCCCTCGCCATTTTGTGTGGCGGTTGGATGGGGGTACAATTGTTGGCCAAGAAGCTGCAAACTAAAAACCACATCGACCATGGGGGCGGATGCTGTGGCGCTTGTGCCGATAAGACGTGTGAGGTGAAGTCAGCGCGACCGTCTCGATGAACCTTGCCACAGCGACATGCCCATTACAACGGCTAGCAGCACCATAGCCAGGGCGCCCAATACGTAAGCGAGGTTACTACTAGCAAAAAGGGACCCTTCAATATGCGACAGGTTGAGGACAAATACTACACCACTTAGTATCAATAGGGCCAATCGCAAACGTTGCTCATTCATGGTTGCTGTGCTTTGCGATAAAAATAATCAGAAATCAATAGATGGCGGCTGCAAAAGCACTGCGACCAAATACGACTTATGGGCATCCCCAAGGCGCATTAAAAATCCGGCCACTTTGAGGTGACCGGATCGTGTACGATGCCTGGAGCCGGGTTAGTTGGCGTCAGCCGTTTTTTTATCCTTTTGCATGTCGAAATACTTCTCCATTACGCCCGGTACTTTTTCCAGTACGCTACCCAGCCCTTGCTTATTGCTGGTGGGTACAAAATGGATGTCCTGACCCCGGCTAACTAAAAATCCGATAGGCTCAATGCCAAAGGCTGCTCCGGCACCACCGCCTTCGCCTGCGCCTTTCTTCGGATCTTTCCCCTCGCCACCGCCAGAGCCAAAGCCCATACCGACTTTGATTACAGGTACACACTCAAATTCGCCCAGCTTGAAGGCGTCTCCAATAACGGTTTTTGTGTTGGCTTCATCATGGATGAAGTCGGTCACTTTGCCTAATGCTTCTTCTACGTTGAACATGGTTTATCTTTTAAAGTGAAAAAATGATGTCAATACACGATAGCCGGTGTTGGACACCGATAATTCTATATGATTACGACCTTGAAAATTGGTGGAAAGCTGCCTGTTTTTCCGACTAAAGATGGCTCCGATGGGGTACCCCCAACTATTCCAATACACCGAGTCAAAGTCCAGGGTGATGAAGCACCGATGAACCCGGAATGACTGTAGCAATCGTTGAAAGGTGGTAAAAGAAAACTTTCGCTTCTTCTTTTTCCTCGATCTGGCCTTACGTTTCTTTTTGGTTTTCTCCTCGTTGCGGTGTGTGGCCAGTTTGATCACCGTAGTGCGCCAGGGAATACCCAGTATCCGCATGCGAATGGCCAAGTCATCCGCTATGGGAACTACCCGCGCCCGAAAGGCAATGCCCCACCACAACTGGTAGCGGTGCGTGTCGGTATCGATGTACAAACGTATGGGAACCCATAGCAATGCAGCTACAAGGGCCAGGAATAGCAGCAAAAGGAGCCAGCCCCACATGGGTCGAAGGAATTGGTATAATGTGTAAACACTTGTCTGTTCTCCTTAGTGCCGAAGGGTAGGTTAAGTTTTTGTAAATCGATGAAAAAATGGCTTGTATACCCAGCGAAAAGCAAGTCCATTGATACAATAGCTGCCAGATATCTATTGGCTGTGGCGTAGAAGATAGGTGCCTGTCTGGTGAGTGCGACAGGGGTATGTCTGTGATCTTGAGTTTCCTATGGGTAAAAAATATTTCTGTAATCTTAACCTAATCAAACCTTTCGCGTATAGGGTGCTTCATGTGATCTATATATCTAATTCATAAATGCATCAGACAATACCTACATTATGTGTGGAATAGTATGCGCTTTTGATCTTCAAAGACCTAGTGAGGAGTTACGCCCTCAGCTATTAACCATGGCCAAGCGGCTTAGGCATCGCGGTCCTGACTGGAGTGGTATCTTTAGTAACGCGCGAGCCATTTTGGCACATGAGCGTTTGGCCATAGTAGACCCAACCTCTGGAAAGCAGCCCTTGCTGTCAGCCGATAAAAAACTTGTTTTGGCAGCCAATGGTGAAATATACAATCATGTTGCACTCCGGCAGCGGCTACAAGACGACTATAGTTTTCAAACCAATAGCGACTGTGAAGTCATTTTGGCTCTATTTAAGGAGCAGGGAAGCGCTTTTCTAGATGAGCTAAACGGTATTTTTGGTTTTGCTGTCTATGATACGGAGACCAATACCTATTTGATTGCGCGTGACCACATGGGCATCATTCCGCTTTACATGGGGTGGGATAAAGATGGTACTTTTTATGTGGCCAGTGAATTAAAGGCATTAGAGGGCTTTTGTACGCTTATCAAACCCTTTCCCCCGGGCCACTATCTCCACAGCGAGGAAGGACAGGTAAAGCGATGGTGGAGCCGAGACTGGATGGAATATACTGCGGTTCAAAATAACCAAACCCACATAGAGGACTTGCGGGAAGCGCTTCATGCTGCTGTACACCGGCAGTTAATGAGTGATGTACCCTATGGCGTTTTGCTTTCTGGAGGCTTGGATTCATCTATCACTTCGGCTATTGCCAAAATATACGCTGATAAGCGAGTGGATACAGGCGACAAGGAGAGGGCGTGGTACCCAAGATTGCACTCCTTTGCCATAGGACTCAAGGGTTCGCCAGACTTAGCGGCAGCCCAGAAAGTGGCTGATCACATTGGTACCATCCATCACCAGGTTCACTTTACCATTCAAGAAGGCTTGGATGCCCTAAGAGATGTCATCTATCACGTAGAAACCTATGATATTACGACAATACGAGCCTCAACACCTATGTTTTTGCTGGCGCGTGCGATTAAAGCTATGGGTATAAAAATGGTGCTTTCAGGTGAAGGGGCAGATGAAATTTTCGGAGGGTACCTGTATTTTCATAAGGCCCCTACCGCTAAAGATTTTCATGAGGAAAACGTACGTAAGCTTGATAAGCTGCATATGTACGATTGCCTGCGGGCTAATAAGTCATTAGCCTCGTGGGGTATAGAAGGTCGGGTTCCTTTTCTGGATAAAGAATTTTTGGATGTGGCTATGCGCTTGAACCCTAAGGATAAAATGGTTGTAGCCGGTCAATCTCCCAAGGATAGACAGGGGATAGAAAAATGGGTGTTGCGCGAAGCCTTTTCCGATTTACTACCAGAAGAGGTAGCCTGGCGGCAAAAGGAACAATTTAGCGATGGTGTGGGCTACAACTGGATAGACACCTTGAAGGCCAAAGTGGAAGAACAGGTGACTGATGACATGATGAAAAATGTTCACTATCGTTTTCCCATCCAACCCCCGCAAAGTAAGGAGGAGTTCTATTACAGGTCCATTTTTGAAGAACATTTTCCAAGTGATGCGGCAGCCTTGACAGTACCTAGTGAAGCGAGCGTAGCGTGCAGCAGTCAAGTGGCCTTAGCATGGGATGAAAGTTTCAGCAATATGAATGAACCGAGTGGTCGTGCGGTGGCTAAGGTTCACCATAAATCATACGATTAAAGGTTATCGCCCGCTGTAAAACCTGCCGGATTCGGAATCCCATGTTCAGCCCCGGGTTTTACACCCGGGGGATTAATAGAGATGACCCCTCATATAGGCACAATTAGGTAATGAAG
>CAJXXO010000189.1 GCA_913062655.1 uncultured Bacteroidota bacterium
GAGATACTGGAAAAAGAAATGGCCAAAATTGGTGCAACAACCCGGTCCTTTACGCAACCGCAAGAGGCCCTGCCCTTCCTGCAGCAGCATGGAGCCGACTATGATGCGCTAATTGTGGATATGCAGATGCCGGAAATGGACGGCAATGACCTGCTCACCCAACTACGACAACAATGGACCAATACAGCATTACCAGCCATTATTCTCTCATCTATTGATGCCAAGGTGGCCAACGACATTGACGATTCTTTGTATAGTCGGTTTTTGATGAAGCCTTTCAGAAGAGCCGAACTGATCAATGCCCTCCAAAACGCCTGGCAAAAGGAAGAACCAAAAGAAGCAATCAATGGTACACCGGCACAGGTTCTACATCGCCCGCCCAAAGATATCACGGTGCTTGTGGCTGAAGACAACCTCATCAACCAAAAGGTAGCCGTGCAGAGTTTGAAAAAACTGGGCTATAAGGTCAATGTGGCCAATAATGGTGTTGAGGTGCTGAAGGCATTGGAAATAGCGCACTACGACCTAATCTTTATGGATGTCCAAATGCCGGAAATGGATGGATTAGAAGCCACACGATTGATCCGGGAAAATGACAAGTACAAAGATGTCGTTATCCTGGCTATGACGGCCAATGCCACAAAAGAGGATGAGGCCATTTGCCTCAATGCCGGTATGAATGGCTTCATTCCAAAGCCCGTGCGACTGAACACCATTGAGGAGATGGTTCAGCTCCACTTCAAGGACTAATGCGCCAAGCTGCGCAGTAGGGCCAGGTTTCGCTCGTCCCAGTCGTCTTTTTTGGGTGTTTCTACCACTTTAGGAACATCCGGGAAACGCTGCATAATTTGCCGAAAGGGCTCCTCTCCCAACTTTCCATAGCCTATGTGCTCGTGACGGTCCAGGTGGCTCGCCAGGTCCCCTTTGCTATCGTTGAGGTGCAGACAGATCAGGTGTTCCAACCCAATGATTTTATCCCAATCGGCCATGGCATCCTCAAATCCTGCCTGAGTACGAATATCATATCCTGCGGCAAAGGCATGGCAGGTATCAAAGCAGAAACCGATCCGGTCTTTTTCTTCCACTCGCTCCGCAATGGCGGCCAACTGCTCAAAACTGCGTCCAATAGAGGCGCCCTGTCCAGCCGTATTTTCCAGGGCAATCTTTGCGGTTCCATCTGGTAATTCAATGAACAC
This sequence comes from uncultured Bacteroidota bacterium, assembly GCA_913062655.1. Taxonomy (GTDB): domain Bacteria; phylum Bacteroidota; class Bacteroidia; order Chitinophagales; family S012-47; genus CAJXXO01. The sequence goes on from CAJXXO010000189.1 coordinate 1,197, forward strand.
CCTATTAATCTGATCCGCAATAGACTGAATAGCCTTCTCTTCTCCCAAATCCTTTGCCGAACCGGGATGCAGCACAGTAAACGCCAGGCCCAAGGCATCACAGCGCTGTAGTTCCCCTTTTATGGCGTTGTAGGATTTCTCCAGCAGATCAGGTTTGCCACTTGCTAGATTAATCAGGTAGGTAGCGTGTGAAAAGGTCACTTGCACTCCCTGGTGTGCCTGTTTTTCCTTAAACAAATCCCCTTCTGCCGGTTCGATCACCTTTTCTTTCCACTGGCGCTGGTTCTTGGTGAAGATTTGAAAGGTATTGATCCCTAAAGCATCTGCCTCATCAAAGGCATTGATTAATCCGCCTGCTACAGAGCAGTGTACACCTAAAAGCATATAATGCGTCTTTTTTGTGGTACAATGATATCGTTCCTGTTTGACTTAATCCGCAATTTGGTTGAGTTGGTACAGATAGTCACGCGATTGGCGCAGTCGAAACTCGCTCCAGGCCACTCGCGCCCATTCCTTAGCCTGGGCGATATCACCCAGCACTTCATAGATTACAGCCAAATTGTGAGCTGCAAAGCCCCTGTTTCGCCTGGAATAGTCGCTGCTCTCTACCACCTCTGTGAATACCTGAATGGCCTTGTCCCAATCGTTCACCTCCATCAGGCGTGCGCCATATTTCACCTGTCTGTCGCCCCGGTTGAAATATTCACGCGTAATGCGCAAAGAGGAGGGTGAAAAGCGGGAGGCGTAGAGCATACCCCCTTCGTAAGATATCTGCCTGATCGCTTCATTTTTATCTAATAGCGCAGCAATGGCATCCTGAATGGAATGGCCTCCGGCATTCCATCTCATCTTATGATTGAGTTCATGTTCATCCCATATTTTAAAATCGGTACCATCATAGAGCCGAAAACCAATGTTTATGGTCGCCACACCCTCTGCATAAAAAGAAAACCCTTTTGTAGGCCGCATGCCTTGTGTAAGCAGGAAGTCGGAATCATACTGCTCCAATACCAGCAAGGCATCTGCATCATAGTTACGGCAAAAGGAGTCGACCACAGCTTCGGGTAGCGGCTCCGGCATACGCTGTCCTTTCTCGCTGCCCTGTCGTACCTCTCTGGCCCGTTTGACGATAAATCGCCCTGATTGCTCCAGTTCATCCGCAATACCAAGCAAACACTGTTGCTTGTTGCGGTCGTCCTGATCGAACCCTTCCCCGGTAAGTATACCTTCAATAAAGGCCCCTGTTGTATCCGTGGTAGCGGTCCTATCCAGCAACACCACCACTTCGATATCATCAGGCAGGGCTTTGACCGGAGGCATAGGTACCGTAAAGTGCATATAGCGGGTACGGCACCCCACGAGCATAGCACTAAGAACCACCAGCCAAAGCATTTTTTTCATGGCCAAAAAGTTACGGATTCGAAGATAAAAAGGGAGGATTACCAACCGGACGCCAGCACATCGGCCAAGTGGAGTACTTGTATGTCCAGCTTCCGCTTTTTGATTAGCCCATCCATGTGCATCAGACAGCTCATATCAGTGCTGATAAGGTATTGCGCTCCGGTAGCCACGGCATTGTCGATCTTCTGCTCAGCCATGGCGCTCGAAATCGGCTCGTACTTGACTGCGAAAGTCCCCCCAAAACCACAGCAGGTCTCTACATCTTTCATCTCCACCAGTTCTAACCCCTCTACCTCCGCCAATAGCTGGCGTGGCTCGCTCTTCAACCCGCACTCCCGTAGCGCTGCACAAGAGTCGTGATAGGTAGCTTTCCCTTCTAGTTGAGCACCAAATTGGGTAACCCCCAGTTCGTTTACCAGGTACTCTGATAATTCAAAGCTGTTTTTGGATACCGCTTTTACCTCATTGTGGATGCTGGAGTTAGTGAAGAGCTTACCGTAATAGTTTCTGACCATACCCACACAACTGCCCGAAGGGCCAACAATGGGGTGCGGAGAAGAAAAATCTTTGACAAATTTGGTGGCCACTTTTCGTGACTCGTCCCAAAAGCCCGCGTTAAAAGCGGGTTGACCGCAACAAGTCTGATTGGGGTTGTAATGTACCGATACCCCTGCTTTCTCCAACACCTTTACCATGTTGAAACCAACTTGCGGGTACAACTGATCGATAAAGCACGGAATGAAGAGATCAACGGTCGGCATGGCGCTGCAAAACTACGGAATCTTGCAGCAGTGGTTACACTGGTTTTACCTTCTCCAACGTATACTTATCAGCTCTTCGCTGTATCCAAAACAATATGAGCATCCCTATGATAAAGTAACCCAGCAAGGCAAAGAGCGTATTGCGCAAAGAGCCTGTAAAATCATTCACCAATCCGTAGGTAACCGCCCCCAGTACGATGGACATTTTCTCCATCACATCATAGAAGCTGAAATAACTGGCATGGTCGGTTGTCTCCGGCAGCAGCTTGGAGTAGGTGGATCGACTCAAGGCCTGTGATCCGCCCATGATAAAACCAACGGCAAACGCCATAGCCATAAATGGACCCACGCTATAAATAAAGTACACCCCGACTACCACAGCCGACCAGATCAACAACGCTACCAACAGCGCTTTTAGGTTGCCCAACCGGGCCGATAACCAGCTAAAGAAATAGGCCCCAACGATCGCTACTATCTGAATGATCAACATGAGACCGATCAGCATGGAGTCAGACATTTTGATCTCCTGTTCGGCAAAGGTGGGTGCCAGGTACATGACTGTCTGCAAAGCCATGCTGTAAAAGAAAAAACCAACCAGAAACAGGGCTAGCCATCGCTGTCCGCCCAACTGCCGCAGCACACTTCGGAGCTCGCGATACCCATGCCACAAATAGCGGCCTTTGGGTTTTTTGTGAAATACATTTACGGGGAGCCGCCTGAAGGTGATCTGCGCGAAGCCCATCCACCAGATACCCACCATTAAGAAAGAAATACGAGAAGCGTAAGTAGCATTTGGCAGACCAAATGTTGACGGATACATGACCATGGCTAAGTTGACCAGTAAAAGCAGTACACTGCCGATATACCCCAAGGCGAAGCCCTTCGCGCTCACACGATCTTGCATGGCGGGTGGAGCGATCTCCGGCAAGTAGGCATTGTAAAAAACAATACTCCCTGTGTAGCCGATACTGGCCAATACGAAGCCCAGAATACCGATGGTCAGGGTGTTCATGCCATCGAAAAAGAAAAGTGAAATACATGCCAGGCTACCCAGGTAACAAAAGAACTGCATGAAGCGCTTTTTCTTTCCGGAGTAGTCGGCAATGCCGGACAACAGGGGCGTAATGATAACCGCTACGAGAAAGGAAAAAGAGAGCGCATAGGAATACAGGGAGACGTTTTTGAACTCCTTACCCAGAAAGTTGATCCATTGCTCCCCACCGTCCGGGCCATTGGTTATGCCGAGATAGTAAATCGGAAAAATGGCAGTAGTGATGGTTAACGAATAAACGGAATTGGCCCAGTCGTACATGGCCCAACCATTTACCGTCTTCTTGTCATACACTACGGCCTGCCCCATGGGTGCCGAATTTACAATAAGTCCATCCAAACACCGGGATCTTTCTACCTTTGCCCTCCAAATTGCCTTGAAAAAAGAAGCGGTGGTTGGATTATTCCTCAGTGCATTTGGTGCCCTTTTCTCGGTGGTTAACCCACTGGGGGCCATGCCTGTGTTTATCAGCCTTACAGCACATGAAACCAAAGTCGTCCGCAGACAGATTGCGATTAGAACCAGTCTGTATTTCACCCTGATTCTATTGGTCTTCTTTTTTGGCGGCTCCTATCTACTCGACTTTTTTGGCATTAGCTTGGATGCCATGCGGATTGCGGGAGGATTCATCATTTTTCTGTCGGGATTTTCCCTATTGCGTGGCGAGTTTGCCAAAAGCCGGGCAGTAAATAAAGAAGTGCAAAGAGAGGCCGAGCAAAAAGAGGATATATCCCTAACTCCGATGGCCATACCTATGCTGGCTGGTCCGGGGTCTATTTCACTGCTGATAGGTCTTTTTGCGCAGATAGAAGTTTGGACCGGTTATCTCATGATTGCATTAGCCGTGTTGGCCATGGGTGCATTGGTGGCGTTAATATTACTGGGCGCCCCGTATCTCTTCCGCATCATCGGTGTGGGTGGACTGAACGCCATCAGCCGCATCATGCAGGACGTTCTTGCGGAGGTGGGTCTGCCCCGCGGGGTGGTGTCCGTGGTGGACACGCCCGACCGGGCGGCAGTGGGCGCCCTGCTGGATATGCCCGAGTACGTGGACATCATCATCCCCCGCGGCGGCAAGGGGCTCATCGAGCGGGTGATCGCCGAGTCCCGGGTGCCGGTGATC
>CAJXXO010000190.1 GCA_913062655.1 uncultured Bacteroidota bacterium
GTGCCAGCAGGGACTTCAAATAGGCGGGCCGGCCGAGGGGTTGGAATACGGCAATTTGCACCTGCTCTTTTTTGGCTGTGGCCATCTCCTGCTCGCTGATGGGTTGTATAGAAACCAAAAGATCGCTTTCCTGTATGATGGAAGAGCGATCTTTTACGGTAGCACCGGCCGCTTCGTAGTCCGCATCGGCAGCGAAGGCGGCTTCTCCGGCTCCCTGCTCTACATATATGCTGTCCGGTTGAAGGCCCATCAAGCTTTTTACCGCTTCCGGCAGGGCAATGACCCGCTGCTCCGGTGCCGATTCTTTCAGTATGCCTATGATCATGAATAATAGGTTGAGTTGCTACAATGATACAGGATAACCAAGGTTGTATGGATGAATAAAATTAACATATTTGAGCCATTCACCTGCACCCTTTCGTTTGGGGCGGCACTTGGTATCTTTGCCCTATAAGCACACATTATGATTCATGCTTTGCTGGAGCAATATTTTCCCTGGTACAATACCTTATCCGCTGAGCGTCAAGTCGCTTTTCAGCAACGCGTACAATTATTGATTAAGGGCCGGCAGTTTAAGGGCCGGGGTGGGTTTGTGGTCACCAATGCCCACAAAGTGTTGATTGGTGCCGCTGCCGCCTGGGTGACAAGGGGCGTGGATAAGTTTTATTACCCACATTTCAACCTTATTACCGTGTATCCGGAGGCCTATTTCAAATTGATCGCCAAGCGCTACCATAGCGACCGGGTGCAACTGCCGGGCGCAGCAGTGGTATCGTGGCACAACCTGGAGGAAGAGTACACGACCCAGCCCATGCCGTTTCAGACCCTGTTTCATGAATTTGCCCATGCGGTTTATTTTGAGAATGTGCACGAATCAGAGGGCTATGCCGATATAGACAATGCCGTGCTGGCGCAACTGCAGCAAGATTATGCCAAGAGGGTAGTGGCGCGATTACCCGATGCGGCAGCGCCATTGGTGACAGCTACGCACCACCTGCCCCAGCAATTCTTTGCCGGTGCGAGTGAATGGTTTTTTACGCATCCCGTTTCGCAAGAAGAGGAAGCCTCATCGCTGTACACATGGTTGCAACATGTTTATCAGTGGCCCACTGCCGGATAAGGAATAAAAGTCATCGTTTGGTAGTTGGAAAAATTTCATCTTTATTACCTATCGAAACGCATCATTTAGACTCAACACAAGACCAATATGAGAACAATTGTAATCCCAACCGACTTTTCAGACACTGCCGATAATGCAGCTCAATTTGGTGTAGCATTAGCGCAGAAACTGGGCGCTAATGTGACTTTTTTCCATGCCTACAACTTCCCCAATGCTGATCCTTTCAAACCGGTATTCAGCAGCAGTGGCAGTGCTATTGAGCCACAGGAGTTGGCTAATGAGTACAAGACGGCTATAGAAGCACAATTGCAGGACATGTGCCGGCAGTATGCAGAGCGTACCGGTGGTGATATTGAGTTTGATAGTTTCTCAGCATCCGGTATGACGGTAGATCGTGTGGTTGACACGATGGAACTGGTAGAGGGATCTTTTGTCGTGATGGGTACAAAGGGCTATTCCGATCGGAAAGAGATATTGTTGGGTAGCAATGCCGCACGCATGGTGGAGCACTCTCCTGTACCGGTGATGGTGATTCCAAAGGATGCCACCTATAAACCATTGGATAGTATGTTGTTTGCGTCCAGTCTGTTGGAAAAAGATATGGATCCACTCGAGTTATTGATCCCTATTGCTGAGGCTTACAAAGCGCAACTCCATCTCATACACCTGGATGAAGAAGCGGATACAGAGGATGAGAAGGATGCTATGGAAGGCTACAAGGAAATTGTGCACGACCGGATCAGTTACGCTCGGTTGCACTTCCACCTGATGAAGGAAAGTGATGTGATTGAAGGCATCAATCAGGCTGCGGAAAAACAGGAAGCGAAGTTGATCGTAATGAATACGCTGCGTAAACAAGGTGTAGCGGGCTGGTTCAAGCGCAGCTTGTCCAAAGAGATGGTCTTTCACACCCACTTGCCATTGCTCGTTTTCCAGAGTTAATCTATGCGTCAATCCCCACGTTGGCTCTTCCTTTTGGGCCTGTTAGGGCTATGGTCATCGATATCGGCACAGGCCCCGGCTGATTCAGCAGATCGCAAGGGTGACTGGGCACTGCTGGTGGTGCCCCTGGTATTTTATACCCCGGCTACCGATTGGGCGTTCGGTCCGGCTGCCTTTCTTCGCTATGAAACGGATGACGATTGCCTGGGCTGTAATGCCTCCTTTACCCGGTTGTATGGCTACTATACCTTGGCTCGACAATGGTTTGTGCGTCTCGATGGAGAGACCTGGTGGCATCAAAATGACTATAAACTGCGCCATGACTTCAGCTATGCCATCACCCCCTTTAATTTTTATGGCATCGGCAATACCAGTCCTAACCGTGCTAAAGAAGCCTTTTCTCAAGATCGTATACTGGTGAGGCTGGAGGGGTCGAGACGACTGGTAGCCAATCGGCCACTCTATGGTGGCGTGATATTCAATTGGCAAAACTGGCGGAATGTAACAGTCGATCCCGATGGGCTGTTGGCTAATACGAACATCACCGGACAGCGTGGCGGCCATGTTGTAGGTATGGGTATGTTGTTAAATTATGACACACGCGACAACGTCTACTTTCCTCGCCAGGGCTTCTACACCGATTGGTTTTTTACCCGCTACAGCAAAGGACTCGGTAGTGATTTTGGCTTTTCCCAATTTCGGATAGATGCGCGCTATTTTGTGCCGGTAGGCGATGAGGCTACCCTGGCCTGGCAAGGGTTTACCCAGTGGAGTAGTGGTGAGGTACCCTTCCAGATGCTGTCGGTGATGGGTAGTGAAAATTGGTTTCGTGGTATTGTGAGGGGGCGTTACCTGGACAACAATAGCCTTACCACCCAATTGGAGTACCGGCAACCGTTGTTTTGGCGGCTGGGTATGAGTGCCTTTGTCGCCACCGGCCGGGTAGGGCAGCGGGTAGGTGAGCTGGTAGATGTCACCGGTTTTCGGTGGGCGTATGGCTTAGGCGGTCGATTTACCTTCGATGAGAAGGAGCATATCAATGCCCGGTTTGATGTGGCCTACAGCGATGTGGATGGGTGGAACTACTATTTCACCATTCGCGAAGCTTTTTGATTCATTGACCGCCCAATTCGGGCTATTTATCGTAGCCGGACGTGCAATGGCAGAATAGACGTACCCTTCGGATAGGCTGCGCGTACTTTTGACCATGCGTAATTATTCTGACAAACTAAATACCCCAAGTATGAACTTCTCAGCAAACCGGAAGGCCTTGCGCTTTCTATTGGTCGATGATGACCAAATGCAACATCTCATTTCTGAACGTTTATTCACCCAATGCCATGCCGCCATTGAACTGACCTGTGCCACCTCTGTAGACGAGGCATTGGAACAGCTCAAGGTAGAGACCTTTGACCTGGTAATCACCGACCTGAATATGCCGGAGAAGACAGGATGGGACTTGCTACAGCAATTGCAGCAGCAAAACGCCAATATTCCCGTAATCGTTGTATCTTCAAGCCTGGACGAACGCGACACGCAGCGAAGTACCCGTTATGACAGCGTGTTGTCGTATATTCCCAAGCCACTGGACCTTCCCCGAGTTTCTAACGTCCTCCAGCAGCTCCAAGCTTCAACTACTTTGTATGCGGCATAAAATGGCTAGATGGACGAACTGCTATCTTCATTGGACAACACCCTCTTTGGGTTTTGGGATTGGCACATAAATGACGACTATGAATACTTGAGCCCTGGCTTCAAGCAGATGTTAGGGTATGATGACCATGAAATGGAAAACCATCCTTCTTCATGGCAGCGTTGTATTCATGCGGCCGATCTTGCGGTGATGTTTTCTGATTTCGAGCAGCATGTGGCAAGTAAGGGCCAGCGTCCATTTCAGCGAGCAGCCACCTTCCGCCATAAGGACGGCCATGATCTCCTTATACTCTGCTCCGGACAGGTAGTCGAATGGAATGCAGACGGCTCACCTGCCCGCGCTATGGGTACACATGTAGACCTCACCACCCTCTCTATCCAGCAGCAATTGGCTGCACAGCAGGAGATGTTTTATCAGTTGCTATTTGACACGACCACCGATGCAGTTATGCTATTTGAAGTTATTGATCGGGATCGAATGGATTACCGGCTTATTCGATACAACCCGGCTGCACTATCCTTCTGGGGTGGGGAGGATAAGGACATGCAATCCTTTGATTTTTCCAGGCATTTATTGGTTGATGACCTTCAGCAATCCGTGAAGGCATGGCGCCAGGAGTTAGAAAAACAGGGTTTCTTCCAAACAGAGATAGCTGTAAAGAACCTGAAAGGCACACGGAAGATAGCGGTGGTTACTGTCAACAGGTTAGAGCTCAATGATCGTAACATCATTCATGTCACGTATCGTGATATCACAAAAGATAGGAAGCGACTGGCGCAAATGGAGAGAGCACTGGAAAAAGAAAAGGTACTCAACAATCTTCGCAAATCATTTGTGAGCACGGCCTCCCACCAGTTTCGTACGCCTCTGGCTGTTATTCAATCCAATGTCGATTTGGTAGAACGCTATTTGCCAGCGGAGACACCAGAACCGCTGCAACAGGCCTTAGCCAGAGTGACCAAAGAGGTAGAGCATATGACCACCCTAATGGATGATGTCGTGCTTCTAGGTCAGATTGAGGCCAATAAAGTGGAGGTTGATCTGCAGTCCTTACAGCCTGCTGCCTACATTGATATGGTCTGTTCGCACTACTTTTCCGAAGATCAGCACCGGATTCGTAATGCTATCGACCCATTATTAAGGGTACGTGCTGACCCCACCTATTTTGAGCATGTAATTATAAATGTGCTCAGTAATGCCTGTAAATACAGTGCCCCTGACACACCAATCATCATTAGTGCATCACAAGACAATAAACAGACCCGCCTTACCATCACGGATCAGGGTATAGGCATAGCGGCCAGCGATCTACCGCATCTGACAAACTCTTTTTACCGGGGAGAAAATGCGCAAGACTATAAAGGCAGCGGTCTGGGTTTGAATATTACCCTCCAACTACTCCAACTGATGGGAGGTGACCTCCAAATTGAATCCACTGAAGGAGAAGGGACCACGGTTACCTTGGCATTGGAAACCCAAAAAAATAAGGATGGCAGCAGGTAAAAAGACCATACTCGTAGTAGATGATGAATTGTCCATACTGGATACATTACAATCCCTATTAGCCCTGGAGGGTTTTGATGTGCTGCGGGCTACCAATGGCCAGGAAGCAGTAGTGCAAGCCATCGAGCATCCACCGGATATGCTCATATCAGATGTGATGATGCCCCGCATGGACGGATATGCACTGGTGCGCACCATCCGCTCAATGCCCCACTTCCAGGATATTCCTATTATCCTGCTTACGGCACTCAACGATCGCAGTGATGTACGTCACGGTATGACCAGTGGCGTGAACG
>CAJXXO010000191.1 GCA_913062655.1 uncultured Bacteroidota bacterium
CAATTCGGGCGGAACGGGTTTTGGGATGACGGGCATTGTAGGCTTGACCATGACCTATATCGTTTCGCATGACAACGGAGGCAATGGGGTAACGATCCAGAATTGCCAAAATGTGACGATTACGAATATTACGACCTATAATAACGCTTTCCCTGGAGGATTTAGCTCCGGGATTCAGATCGCTTCTACGGGTAACTTCTCGCCTCCCGGCCCTGCTAGTAGCGACAATATCACCATCACCGGGAATGAACGCACACAGCCCTATGTTTTCGATCGGTTCCTGGATTTTGATACCGGTCATGTGGTGCAACTATCCGAATTATTGCCCCTATTAGACCGCAACCGCAAGCATCTGCTGCGAACAGCGCTATTCAATGACGTCACCCTCACCGTTACCCGGATGGTAAAAGATAGCCTCGACATTGAAGTAAAGGTATCTGAACGCTGGTACTACTTCATTTATCCCTATTTCGAGTTGTCTGATCGAAACTTTAATGAGTGGTGGACCACCTTCAACCGCGACATCAACCGTACCATCATCGGGGCTACTTTCTACATCAACAATATTCGGGGACGGGATGAACGGCTGAAGCTAATGGCCTTGTTTGGCTTCAATCAAGAGCTGGGCCTTCGTTTCACACAGCCCTTTATCCGCCCGGGAGCTGACTGGGGCTGGGAGGTGGAAGGCTACCTGTGGCGCACCAGAAATGTGCCCTATGAAACCCAAAACAATCGCCTGCAATACCTGCGTACAGGTGCTTTTGGATTGACCCAATGGTATGGCGCCTTTCGGTGGTTGTACCAACCCAATGCCTATTGGAAAATAGCAGCCGGCCTACAATATGCTGGCCGCGAAATCATCGACTCCGTAGCAGCGTTGAATCCCGACTACCTGCCGGGTGCACTGCGCAGCATTGAGCATGTGGACCTCACGCTGGATATGCGCTGGGACAATACCGATCATATTGCCTACCCCTTGCGAGGGCAGCGCTTTCGGCTACGGGCGCAGCGGATGGGCATAGGCATTTGGGACGATCTCTCTACCTGGCGGATAGCCGTGGAGGCCGCCTGGTATGAAGCCCTGAGCAGGCGGTGGTTTGCCGAAGTACGCGGATTTGCCGGCATGACTGCAGGGCAAAGCAGGCCCTATTTTCTGCAACGTGCTTTAGGCTACGAAAACCGCCTGGTGCGCGGACATGAGTTGGATGTGGTCGATGGTCAGCGCTATGGTTTGGTGCAGACTAGCCTGAAATGGCAACTCTTTGATATTCAGCTCAATAACCCCTGGATGCCGATCCGCCAATTTTCGCGAATACCCATTGCGCTATATCTCCGCCCCCACTTCGATGTCGGCTACGCAGCCGATCGATGGCACACAGAGGCCAACCCCCTTCACAACACCTTACTGTTGGGCGGTGGTATTGGCCTGGACCTGGTCACCTATTACGACTATGCGCTGTCTACCAACTTCTCTATCAATAGGCAGGGCGAAAAAGGCCTATATTTGCATGTGAATTTTTAAGGCTCATCACTATGAGAGTTGCCGTATACGGCCGTTTACTCGAATCTTCCAACGCACCCTATATCCAACGGTTGTTTGACGAATTGCACCAACGGGACATGGAGGTGGTGGTATACAGAAGTTTCCTGCCTCATTTGGAAAATAAAGTCAACCTGCCGCCTACGGTTGGGGAGTTTAAGCATCATAATGACCTGAAGGATGAAGTGGATTTTCTACTGAGCCTGGGTGGTGATGGCACCTTGCTGGATACCGTACCCCTGATCCGCGATTCCAATATTCCGGTAATGGGAGTTAATCTCGGTCGGCTGGGCTTTTTGTCAAGTGTGGGTAAAGATGTGATCCCGGAGGCGGTACAAGCACTGCAGGAAGAATCCTACCAGACGGACACCAAAGACCTGGTGCATGTGTCGGCAAACCATCCGCTATTTGGGAATGCCAATTTTGGTCTCAATGAGTTCTCGATTCACAAGAGAGACATTGCCTCCATGGTAGTGATCCATGCCTCACTAGATGGGCAGTACCTGAATTCTTATTGGTGTGATGGATTAATCATTGCCACACCAACCGGCTCAACCGCTTACAGTCTCAGCTGCGGGGGACCAGTAATTGTACCGAATGCCAAAAACTTTGTCATCACCCCTGTAGCGCCCCATCACTTAAATGTAAGACCGGTGGTAGTGCCGGATAGCTCTGTTATTGAATTGGAGTTGGAAGGGCATCAGGATAGCTTCCTGTGTGCATTAGACAGCCGGTCGGAAGTCATCGATAGCAGTTACACCCTTACAATTAAAAAGGAATCCTTCTCGTTACAACTCGTGCGATTAAATGAAACAGATTTTCTGAGTACGTTGCGCAACAAGCTTCTGTGGGGTTTTGATAAACGAAACAAATAGGGTTAGTTTTGTAACCATACGGGGCAAATTCACGTACTCCTCAACAACCGAATATGTAATGGCCCAATTTCCTATGAGAATACTGCTGGTACTATTATCCGTTTTTTGTGTTACCCACCTTAGCTGGGCACAGCCTGAAGCAAGTAAGGCGACAGAGTTGGGTATTACCCTAGGCGCCTCCTCTTTTCTGGGAGAATTGGGTGGATCTGCCGATGTAGGTAGAGCTTTAGTGCAAGACATTGACCTGGCCGCTACAAGACCGGCTGCTGGCATCTTCTTTCGTTGGAACCCTAACAATCGTTTAGGGTGGCGTTTCAATGCCTATTACACACAGGTCTTTGGTGATGATGCCCTTGGCGGGGCTACCGATCCTGCACAGCCTGGTTATGCGCGGGTGTACAGAAACCTGAGCTTTCGCTCCAATATAGCAGAACTCTCCACCAACCTGGAAATCAATCTGCTTCCGTATGTAGTTGGTTCAGAGCGCTTTCGCTTCACGCCTTATCTCACGTTTGGGGTTGGCGGGGCCTACTTCGATCCACGCGCCTTGTATCAGGGCGAATGGATTCGTTTGCAGCCATTAGGAACAGAGGGCCAGGCATTGCCACAATACCCGGAAAAGGAAAAGTACAGTTTAGTGACCGCTGTATTTCCGGTCGGGGCCGGTATTAAATTTAACTTCAACGATAGCTGGGCGATGACATTTGAAGTGTCGCACCGGTTTACTACCACCGATTATATCGATGATGTGAGTGGCACGTATGCCAATCCCACCTTTTTCTTCGAGGAGTACGATGCAGCTACGGCCAATCTCGTTTCGGCATTGGCTGATCGCTCATCGGGCGAGTTTCCAGGTCGCACCGCACCTGGCGAGCAGCGAGGCGACCCCTCTGACTTTGATGGGTACACCTTCATCGGTTTATTTTCCTTGTCGTATGCCCTTAAAACACGCGGCAATACACAATACTATTGTCCAAAGTTCTTCTAAGCCAACTTTTACATACTACACCGGTTCTTCTGAGCGTTAGAGACTGAATTTCATTACCTTTGCCCGCTCGAAAACCGCATCTATGCGCGCAATAGCTCTCTTGCTAATTACGCTTATTCTACTACCCTTAACCCTACGGGCACAGCTCGGTGCCATGAGTCAGAAGGTAGAATTCGGACTTTGGGGTGGCACAGCTCACTACTACGGTGACCTTGCCCCCTCACTAGACAATTATTACCAGCTCTTTCAACCGGCTTTTGGGGTCTTCAATCGCATCAATATCAACCCCCGCATTGCTGTCAAGACTTCGATTAATGCCGGTCGGATACGTGGCAATGATGCCTGGTCGCCCAATGTGTTTCAGCAGAGCCGAAACCTGAGCTTTCGATCATTGATCATCGAAGCGGGGACACAATTGGAATTCAACTTTTTCAAATACATCCTCGACTCTCGCAGTCACCGGTTTACCCCCTATGTGTTTATCGGCATTGCCGGCTTTTACCACAATCCGCAGGCTGAGTTGAACGGGGAATGGTACGACCTGCAACCGCTGGGCACAGAAGGGCAACAGTTTCCAGACTACTCCGGTAGAGACCCCTACAGTCTGTTTCAGGTGGCCATTCCATACGGAGGAGGGTTCAAGTTCAATGTATCCAAAGGCTTCAATGTGGCCCTGGAAATAGGCTATCGAGGCACATATACCGACTACCTTGATGATGTAAGCACCACTTATATTGACAATGGCGTGATTGAGGCGGGACAAAACGGAGGAGTAGCTGCGGCCCTGGCAGATCGTTCGGGTGAAGTGGTGGACGAACCCATTGGTATAGAAGGCACACAGCGGGGCAATAGTCAAAATGTAGATGCGTATATTTTTACGGGCATTCAAATCTCTTACACCTTTCGCAGCTTGCGCTGCCCACAGCCCGGCTTCTCTTTTTAAACCCTATTGGAAGTAGTAACTTCGCCCTCAATGAGTTATCGCGAACACATAGATTTGGCCAAATTGCCGCAACACATCGCCATCATTATGGATGGCAATGGCCGTTGGGCGAAAAAGCATGGTAAAAACCGTGTGTTTGGCCACCAAAGTGCCGTTCGTAGCGTACGTGATGTAACAGAGGCCAGTGCCGAGCTGGGCATAGGCTATTTAACGCTCTATGCCTTTTCAAAGGAAAATTGGGGTCGCCCGAAAGTGGAAGTAAATGCACTGATGTCGCTGCTGGTGAACACTATCCGTAAAGAAACCAAGACCTTGCACGATAATGACATCCGCCTCCAGGCAATCGGAGATATTGAAAACCTGCCGGGTAAGGCGCAGCAACAATTGCAGGAAGCCATCGATATGACGGCCAACAATACCCGTATGACACTTATTTTGGCCCTTAGTTATGGAGCCAAATGGGAACTATTGGAAGCGGCCAAGGCGCTAGCGGCAGACGTTAAAAAGGGTTACATTGAGCCGGAAGATATCGATGAACAGGCCTTTACTCGTAAATTAACCACCGCTGCATTCCCCCACCCGGAATTGATGATCCGGACAAGCGGGGAATTGCGCATCAGCAACTTTATGCTTTGGCAACTGGCCTATGCAGAGCTGTACTTTACCGATAAGTTGTGGCCAGAATTTGGAAAAGAAGACCTCTATGCTGCTATAGTAGACTATCAGCGTAGGGAACGTAGATTTGGTAAAATCAGCGAGCAAATAACCGTTGAATGAAGTTTTTCAGCTACATATGTTTAGGCTTTCTCCTTTTAACCACACCCCTGCTACAGGCGCAGGTGGGGCAAGGCGTAGATAGCAACCAAGTAGACTATCGTACGCCACGCGAGTACGAAATAGGCGGTATACGTGTGGTAGGCAATGGGGCTATCCGTGAACAGGTGATCATTGCCCGATCGGGCTTGCAAGTGGGCGACATCATCGAGATTCCAGGCGATGAGACTTCTAATGCCGTAAAAAAAATCTGGCGAACCAGTCTCTTCTCTCAAGTAGAGATCAAACTGGAAAAGACCTTTGGAGATGTGGCTTTTCTACTCATAGAGTTGCAGGAGAGGCCCCGATTATCGCGGTATTTTGTGAGAGG
>CAJXXO010000192.1 GCA_913062655.1 uncultured Bacteroidota bacterium
GGAATACGTGTAGTTGCCCGTTCCACCCGTAGCGCTTACTGTAGCCGAGCCGTCATTGCCCTGACAGCTCACATCATCTGCCGCCACCTTGGGTGCAATGCTATCCGGTTGATTGATATCTACCGTCAAAAAGTTCTCACAATCCCGGTCATCAGTTATGGTGACGATGTAGGAGCCGGCAGCCAAACTGGTCTGCGAAGGTCCTGTCAATCCGCCCGGCCATTCGAAGGTATAGGGTGGTGTACCTTGCGTAGCGCTTACGGTGGCCTGTCCATCCGTACCATCGTAGCAGGATACATCCTGAACGAGATCTATGGCACCTACCGGCCCACCTGTCGTACCTACATTGGCAATACCGACATCTTCACATCCCTTGCTGTCCTCAATGAAAAGGTAATAGGTTCCCGGAGCCAGGGAATCAGCAGTAGGTGTAGTCTGATAGTTGGCATTGGCATCCCACTCGTATTGATAAGGCGTTACCCCACCATTTACCACAGCGGTGGCTTGTCCATTGGTCTGCCCACACGAAGCGGGTACCGTAATGAAAGAATCAATTGAAGGAATGCTATTCACTTCCATAAAGCCCAGGGCCAGGGTATCATCACTGGCAGCACAAGAACCATCCACTACCATGTAAACAGGGTGTGTTCCGGCTGTATCATAAGACACGGTGACCGTATCACCGAAGGCCACATAGGGGTTTGCCCCGGGGAAAACCCATGAATAACTGTTACCGGCCTGCTGTGAGTCCGCTACGTAGGTGACCGTCTCGCCCAGGCAGACACTGGTATCACTGGCAGAGAAGGTGGCGAAAGGTAAGCTCTGCGTCACGAGGGGCGAGGCAAATATGGATATCTCGAGCGGCACACCATTAGCGGAATAAACACTGTCAAAAGGATGCCAGCTACCATCGCTCCACTGCTCCCATCCATAGCCGGGAGGACTATTACCGGAGGTGTTGGATACGAGACCAAGCGTATCCCCCTGTACAAAGCCATTCATCTTGAAACCGAGGTAGAAATTGCCTGTGATCGGTATGGGGTCAAAGCCTACCTGCAGCAATGCATTATTGTCGACAAACAACTCAACAACAGCAAGATCGACTACCACACTGTCGAGCAACTGCCCAGGCTCACCACCAGCACCAGTACTATCCCAGACGCCAAATGTGACGGTAGCATTGGAGTTGGCCGTCTTATGCGCAGTAGCAAAAAGGAAAATACCTCCCGTTATGTAATTGAAGGGTTGGTAATTATCAAACAGTTGCGCTTTGGCCTGATCTTGCAATTGTGAGTTCCAGCCCACTAAGGCTTCGCCTCCGATGGTGTAGTAGGTCAATTGGCCTGGTGGTGGAAAATTAAGTGTATCACATCCTACCGCGGGCAACACTTCAATGTAGGCGGTTTTGGTTTCTACATCATTGCCATTTGCATTGATAGCTTGCAGCACCACCGTATATTGACCAGGCGTAAAGTATTGCACCTGCGGGTTTTGCACGGTGGAGGTATTGGGTGAGCCTCCGGAGAATTGCCAATTCCACTGTGTAGGGTTGCCGCTGCTGAGATCTTCGAATCGGACAACACCACCGGCATAAATGGTTTTGGGCTGGGCGGTGAAGTCGGCTACTGGTGCCACATTCGGGTTGCACACAACAGAATTTCGTAGCTCTTTTCTCCGGGGTGAGTTCTCCATTACGGTGCGCATCCGGGCTTTCTGATCTTCCGTAAAGAGGTTGAAACAGGCATCGTCAGAGTAATCCATGTAATTCTCTACCATATCAGCCGATCCACAAGATGACGCAGAGGTCTGGCAGCCATAATTAGGTGCATCTGATAAAGGCGTATCATTGCAAAAATCGTCAACACTACAGCCGCCATCACCCCAGATATGTCGCAAACCCAGCCAGTGTCCTACCTCGTGCGTGGCGGTACGCCCCAGGTTGTAGGTGGAGGATAACTGCGGGAAGTTGCCCCGGCCAAAAAAGCGATAGCCTACTACAATACCATCCGTATTGGCATTATTGGTAGAGGGTATTCCCGGCAGTCCCGATTGGGTAGGAAACTGGGCATAGCCCAAAATACCGCCTCCAATATCCAGGACCCATACATTGAAATACTTCTCCGGATCCCAAATGGTAGCCGGCTTAATCACATTATCAATATAGCTTGTGGTATACGGTGGTGCAGCAAAACCGGCTGTATTGCGATCCACACGGTTAATGCCTGGCTCAGCCAGTGCATTGTCTTGCTCATCAATCTGCGCCAGACAAAACTCAATGCGACTATCTGCAGCTACCGGCTGGTACGCTAGTGGCGTGTTGGTGGTATCGGAATTGCGTCTGCGAAAGTCTTCATTCAATACATCGATCTGCGATTGCACCTGTGCCGCACTGATATTTCGGCCTGCCCCTACATTTTCCCCATTATGGATGACGTGCACAATCACCGGTAGGGTATAAATATCATTCGTGCTATTGGCCTCTTGCGCGATTTTAACCTGCAGCCATTGTTCAAATTGCTGTAACGTGCCACTATTTGGTGTTGCGGCACGCCTGGCAGAGTCCATTGGCATGGTAGCGCAGGTACGATGAGGGGGTTCAGGTACAACGGACGACTGTTGCTGCCTACCTGAAGCATCCTGCGTTTGATAGGTAAAGGAATGGGTCGATTGTGCGAAAAGTGTGGTACTGACTCCAAAGAGGAGCAGCGCAAAAAGCCATTGTTTCATAAAAATCGGATTTGAATAGTCTAAGGTACTATAATTTGTATGGCAGCCATATTGACATTCCTCAATCTTTTTCACCCCTTACAAAAGCAGACATCCACTGCTGAAAAGATCTGTGGGGCAACGGCAAAAGTGATCGCTCCGTATTTGAAGGCGGTGTTGTAGTACCGTGTGCACGTTCATGTAGAGAGGCGCCCCTATCTTCGGGTGTTTCCGGTCGGGCTGCGAGCTGTTGTATCTTTTTCTGTAGATCGTGTACAATCACGTTCAGCTCCCTGATTCTTTCGAGAAAACCATCCAGCTTCAGGTGCAGGGCCGAGATCTGTTTGTCCTTTTCCCCCATTTGCTGCTCCATGATGGCCACCAATTTATCGGTATGTGGATGAGTGCCCTCGATTTGTGGCCCCACATTGGGTGGCAAGGCCTGCGTAGTGGTAGGCGGAGGCGGTGGTGTGGGTGGCGGTGACTGGGGTGTGGTTCGGCTGGCCATGGCATCTACCAGTTTCAAATTGAGCTGATAGTCGCCCCCTTTTTTCTGCACCTGCTTCTTTTCCTTTTTGGACCCATAGAGTTTGACCTGGCGTATCCAGCCCCGTACCTGGAACTCCGATACACCGGTAAGCGCTACTGCTTCATCTACGGACACGTACTTGGCCATACGTCTAAAATACACCTGAACAGGTGCTCTGGGGTACCCCACTTATACACATTGGATACACTAGATCAACTGTTGTAAGGCGGTCTCCCAGCTCCTTACGTAATTGGCCCAGGTGAAGGAAGCGGCATGTCGCCTGGCGGTCTCCAACCTCACGCTATCGGTATGGGTTTCTACCTCCTCCATCAATTGTGCCAAAGCGCGACTATCATGGGTGGGAAAATAGTAAGCCGCATCACCGCCCACTTCCAGCAGACTGCTATTGGCCGCTACCATGACGGGCACCCCGCAAGCCATGGCCTCTAATACAGGAAAGCCAAACCCCTCGTATTCCGATGGATAGACAAAGCCTACGGCATGGCTGTACAGGGCGGGCAGATCTTCCGAAGCCACGTAGCCGGGCAAATGGATGTACTGTCGAAATTCGTTTTTGGTCAGCGCACGCAGCAGGGTGGTATT
Source organism: uncultured Bacteroidota bacterium (assembly GCA_913062655.1). Classification (GTDB taxonomy): domain Bacteria; phylum Bacteroidota; class Bacteroidia; order Chitinophagales; family S012-47; genus CAJXXO01. The sequence continues at coordinate 3,839 of CAJXXO010000192.1, forward strand.
TTTCCACCCCATTTTTCCAGCCAACACCAATTCGGTCTTACCGCCTTGTGCGCGGTAGTGTTGAAAGGCGTCCAGCAGTGTCAGCAAGTTTTTGCGTGGCTCCAAGGTGCCGAGGTAGAGAAAATATCGTTGGGGAAGCAGATACCGCTGAAAGAGGGCCGCGTCTTCCACCGGCTGGAACCGCGTATCTATACCAAGCGGAATGGCAATGGTCTTCTGTGCTACCTCGGGCTGGTAGGCCATTAGGTCTTTACGCGTATGTGCAGAGTTGGCCAGCACGAGATCGGCCCTTCGCAATATCCCGGGTAAAAAGCGTTTCTGCAACCATTGGCTGTGCCAACGATGATATTGTGGAAACAAGATCGGGGTAAGGTCGTGGATCATGGTGATTCGCTTGATAGACCTGGGGAGGTTGAACGGGCCAAAATGGGCCGGCTCAAAGACGGCATCCACCTTCAGCTTTCGGCAGACACGAGGCACAAGTACAAACAACCGAAAAGAGGCCCAGCCTATGGGCAAGGTGGTATTGGGGACAACTATTTGCCTGAGGCTGGGAAAGGCATCCCCTTCCTTGGACCGAATTAGGATGTACTCATGGTCATCGCTACCATGGTCGACCAGGGCCTGGATAAATTGCCGGGTATATACATGCACTCCGGCACGCTGATTGTCTAACGGGTCGGCTAGAATGGCGATGCGCATACCCAAAAATCAGTTTTTTGCCTGACTTATTGCTTTCTCGTACACGGCCAGGGTATCCCGGGCACATTGTGACCAGCTAAACGACCGACCTTGTTGTACAGCAGCTTCCATCTGCTCAGGATCACGTTCTTTTTTCGATACCATCTGGTACATGGCCTGAGCGATAGCGCCTGTGTCCTCTGGGTCCACACCCACTCCCGCTTCACCAACCACCTCAGGCAAACTGCTTCGGTTACCAAAAATAACTGGCGTACCGCACAGCATAGATTCAACCGGAGGCAAGCCAAATCCTTCATACAGGCTCACGTAGCATAGGGCTTGCGCCTCTGCGTAAAGCACCGGCAGGTCTGCCTCTGCCACAAAACCGGTAAACACAATAGCATCGTCCGTAAGATCGACTCCTTTATAGACCTCCCGGCTTTTCCAACCATACTTGCCGGCTATTACCAGTTTTACCGCCAGCTCAGGATGTTTATTATTCATCTCTTGAAATGCACGCACGGTACGCAACAAGTTTTTCCGAGGCTCAATGGTGCTTAAAGTGAGCAAATAGGGTGCGGTGCCTATTCCATACTTTGTACGAACCGCTTGTCGCTCCGCTTCGGTAGCATGGGGGTGAAAATGATCAGGATTAGCCGCTTCATACACTACATCAACATGGTCTTCCGGTACTGCGTAATGGGTCAGCAAATCTTGCCGGGTCGATTCAGATACCGCAATAAAGTAAGCCTCAGCATCGAGTAGAAAACGCATCCCTCTCTTTGCCAGGCGAAGGTTCCTGCGCTGATGCCATTCGGGAAACAGGATATCGGTCAGATCGTGCAAGGTGGCTACCACAGGAATAGGCAATCCCTTGAAGGAATCTTCATGCTGCGGAAGCGGCAAGTGGATGAGGTCATACTTGTCAAAACGGGAATCTTTTCGAAGCGGAGTGAA
>CAJXXO010000193.1 GCA_913062655.1 uncultured Bacteroidota bacterium
AAATGAGGTTGAGGCCGACCCCGGCACGTGCCATTTCCTTGATCGAAAGTTCTCCGCTACTGAACACCACGGCATTTGGGGCAGTTGCCACCGGCAGCATAAAGGCAAAGGAGGCCGTGATCGCACAGGCGACCATCAACACGTGGGGATGCAAACCCAGCGAAGTGGCTATGGCGGCAAATATGGGCAGCAACACGGAAGCGGTGGCTACATTGGAGGTGATCTCTGTGAGGAAATTGACCATGGCAATGAGTAGCAGCAAGATGCCCCACAAGGGTGCCCCTTCCAGAAAGGTAAACTGTTCCCCCATCCACTGATCGAGACCGGTGGCTTTGAAGCCAGCCGCCAGTGACAAGCCACCTCCGAACAACAGCAAGATGCCCCACGGCAAGGTCCTGGCTGTAGCCCAGTCCATCAACCGGCCGCCCTGCTCTTGCTTATTGGGAATCAAAAACAGTAGGATCGCTCCGCCAATGGCGATCGAGGTATCATTCAAGCCCGGCAGCCACCGTTGCCACACCAGCGAACTGGTGATCCAGAAAAAGGCTACTACACCAAAGACCACGGCCACGGCCTTCTCTTCGTAGGTCATAGGCCCGAGCGCAGCTCTCTTTTCGGCAATGATCTGCTGCAAGGCGTCTACCTTTCGGTTGCCCAATCGAAAGGCCACATGGGTCAGGTACCACCAACAGACGAACAACATGACGATAGACAGTGGCATGGCAAACTGCATCCAGTGCAGGAAGTCAATGGGCTCTCCTAGAATCTCATCCGAAGCGGCACTGAAGATCAAGTTGGTAGGCGTACCGATCAGGGTAGCGACCCCTCCGATCGAGGCGCTGTAGGCGACTCCGAGCAACAGTGCTTTGGCAAAGGGTTGGCCGATCTCCGGGGGTACCCACTCCTTAAACTGCTGGTAAATGGCAATGGCGATGGGCAACATCATCAGCGTGGTGGCGGTATTGCTGATCCACATCGATAACACAGCCGTAGCCACCATAAAGCCAAGTATCAATAAGCGACTGTTTGACCCCACGGCAGCGATGATGGCTAACGCAATTCGCTGGTGCAGGTGCCATCGCTCCACCCCGAGTGCCAACAGGAACCCACCCAAAAAGAGGTAGATGATCGGACTGGCATAGACTTCCGCTGTGGGCCGGAGCTCCACCGCACCAAAAATGGGAAAGATCAGCAAAGGCAACAGTGCCGTTACCGCCAATGGCACCGCTTCCAATATCCACCACAGGGCCATCCAACCCGTGAGCGCCAGCACTGTCTGCGCAGCAAAGGATAGCGAAGGTACAGGCAGCAGCAAGATGCCGATAAAGACCAATGGACCACTAACTAGCTTCGCCAACCGATTCATGTCATGAAACTACCAAAACCCCTGGTTTTAAGGGCTCACTTACTTGTGGGTAAGTGGTTGAAGAAGATGAGATGCTGTAATCTTGCACCATGCGCAACAAATGGCTCATCACCGGGGCTTCGGGGAATGTCGGACAAGCACTGATCCGTCATGCTCAGCAGTTGGACGACCCACCGGAACTGCTTTTTGCCACCCGCAAGCCACCTGCTACTTTACCCGAATACGCCACCTACCTGCCGTTCGACTTTGCTGCACCCACTACAATCGATGCGGCAGTAGCGGCAGCGGATATTGTTTTTCTCTTACGTCCACCCCAACTGGCTGATGTGGATCGGTATTTTCTACCGGTGGTTGAAGCATTGCAGCGCCACCAAAAACCGGTGGTCTTTCTCTCTGTGCAAGGCGCTGAGCGGAGCAAGGTGATTCCGCACAACAAGATCGAACGACTGATCGAAGCGCATAATGTGCCGTATGTATTCTTGCGGCCCAGCTATTTTATGCAAAACCTGACCACTACATTGTGGGACGACATCGTTACCCAACGAAAAATTGTATTACCGGCCGGCAAGGCCAAATTCAATTGGATCGATGTAGAGGATATCGGGGCGGTGGCAGCCACTGTTATGGCCAACTTTGATCCCTATGCGGGTCAGAAACTGGTGCTGACCGGCCAGGAAAACCTTTCTTTCGGAGCAGTGGTGCAACGCTGGAATAACCATGTAGCTACACCGATACGCTATCAATCGGTCAACCCGGTACGATTCTATTTCTACAAGCGAAAGCAAGGGATGACCAAAGGTTTCATTACCGTCATGTTGCTGTTGCATTTCCTGCCCCGCTTCCAGCAGGAGCCGGAGATCACAAGCACAATTCAGGACCTATTGCATCGACCCCCCAGATCGTTGGATGATTTTCTACAAGACACGGCAAAGCGCTTACATCAGCGCTGAATCACGACCTGACCCACGGCTATCATATTGTCGCCTTCCATCAACTTGAGCACGTACAGCCCTTGTGGCCAGTCGCCCACCTGCAGCGTGTTGGCCCCCTGCTGGGTCAATAACAACTGCTCGATCAGCTTTCCATTCTGGTCCAGCACTTCCACCATGGGTGCCTGCAGCCCAGCCGGCACCTCCAGGGTAATGGTATCACTGGCCGGGTTGGGGTAGATGGTCAACTGCTGCAACAGTTGGGGCGCTGGTGGTGGCGCAACAGTGGTGAGGTTCTGGCAATCATCAGGAATGTCAGAGACCACCGTGTCTGTCCGATTATGATCGTAAATAGCCAGCGCATATTCCCCTTTCTGCACGCCTATCACCTCCAACAGGCCCCGCTTATCCGTCTTACTGCCCAAGGATTGCACCGTGTAATCGCTCCATTCCTGCCACTCCTGACCGGGCCCTTGGCGGTGCAGGAGGATGATGCTGTCTTCTGTGTTGGTGATCCAGCGATTATCCAGGTGGCCATCGTTGGCGGTAGTGCCATTGAAACGAATACGGGCATTAAATGTCGTATTGGCCGACCAAATGCCATCGACCGACCAATAGCGGCTATCGCTCAGGTGCAGGCCATCTTCGGGCTGCAACATCCGGTCGGGAGCTACCCAGTGGTGCTCTATACGAACCAGCACCGAGTCATCGGTAAAATCGAGATAGCGAATATCAAAAAGGGCATCAGTCGTCACATTCTGTTGCGTACTTGTGTACACAGCATGATGATCGGAAATGGCATCGCTGATCTTCTCGTCTACATCGAGGGCCGCCATCACCGGCTCAAACGGCAGCAGCAGGCTGTAGGTCACACAGCGGCCCGAGTGGGTGAAGTCGCCCACTTTCTGCTCGAAATTTGCCCCCCGAAAAGTCACTTCCAACGGCACCTCATCCAGGTATTCTTCCGCCCCGTACAGACGCTGCCGCACGAAAATGGTGGTGCGGAATTGACCATCTTCCGGCCGTACCTGCATCGAGTCGATGGAGAAATGGGGATGACCCGGTTGGAAAACCCACCCTTCAAAAAACGGTGCCAGGTCCATACCCGAACACGCGGTCAGGTGGTCCATAAAATCGACACTGTTGCCATTGCCCCAGGCGCGCTGTTGCAAGTAGGTGGTGATACAACTGAAAAACAATCCATCACCCATATAACTGCGGAGCGTGTGGAGCACATCGGCTCCCTTTTGGTAACTGTGGGCGCCATAGGTGTACGCATGCGGTACCCCGGAGATCGCGCGAAAACCATTGTCGTTCACATGCGCTTTGTGCAACACAAAATTGTGGTTGGCTTCGACCTCTGCTTTGTACCGCTCTTTGCCATACACGTGCTCCAGAAACAGGTGCTCTGCATAACTTGCCCAACCTTCGTTGAGCCACATGTCCTCCGCAGTGGTACACGTTACATAGTCGCCCCACCAGTGGTGCGCCAATTCGTGTGCCATCAAGGTCTCGAAAGTCAGTGATCCGTTGGCTGCTGTGGCGGGGTAAGCAATGTTGGTGGCATGCTCCATCGCACCGCCACTAAAAGGCACCATTACATATCCTACTCGTCCAAATGGTTCCGGCCCAAAGGCATCTTCAAAGGCTTGCAAGGCGCCATTTAGATTCCGGAAAGAATTTTTGGCATCAGTGGTGTCGCCCGGCAACGCCACCAAACGAATCGGAATAGCCCGAGAGCCATTGTACACTTGCTCTACTTCAGCATACGGCCCTACTGCCATGCTGACCAAATAGCTCGGGATCGGCTCACTGATGGCATAGCTCCAGGTGGTAGTCCCATCGCCATTGTCTTGTTCACCGGATTGTCGGCCATTGGCCACCGCATAGTCGCCATTATTGGTGGTGATGTGGAAGGTGTAGCTGCTCTTTTCGGTGAAGTTATCCAGACACGGATACCACACCCGGCCATAGTTGTGCGGATCAGCAGCAAAGCCGACACCCAGGTTGAAAGCGATCCCATTGGTAAAATAAAAACCGCCCCATCCTGAAGCATCCTGCTGAGGCTGGCCTTGGTAATCGACTACTACTTGTGCCGTATCGCCCTTAGCCAGGGTATGCGGAATCGAGAGATAGCGACCATCGTATTGATGGGTAATGGGTTGTCCATCTACGGTCACGCCATTTACTTGTAATTGCAACAGGTCTAATCGAATCTCCTGCACGCCACTGCTGATCGCCTTGATGTCCAGGGTGGCCACTCCGGCTATTTGCCTGGTAGCATGATTGGTCATGTCCAACTGCAGGTCAATGTGCAGGATGTCGATGGAGTCGCTCCGGGGATCGGTGGGATAGGTCTGTGTGAGGGAAGGCATCGGTAATGCCGCTTTCAGGTGCTGGCAATAGGCACCGGGCAGGCGGTAGTTATCTAAAGGCTTTTGCCCTAATGCCATAATGCTCCACCCTACGAAGAGGAGTAACCAAAATCGATACATAAGCAGGATTTGTGCTTGAAATTAATAAAAGGCAAGGGATAGAGTAGCTTTCGCATCGCGACTGACAACTTCTCTTTTCTACTAGCCATAACTAAATACACTGATATTCCACTTTTGCCTAGATGCAAAAGTGGAGCAAAAAATCACGGCTGGACTCCTCGATGACCCACTTGTGCCTTGGTGTCGAAAAGTCTGAAACTCACCTCGATGACTATCGCCATCGAGGCTCTAACACCAGCCTTTTTATCCGACACCTTCAGCAAGTGGGGCCCCATCTACAGAGCCCTAGGCCGGTCCTTCCGGCATATTTATAATGGTAAAAAAGTGCCTAAATTTTACTCCTTGATCTCCGGGTCGTATTGCTCTTTCTCGTTGGGAAAGTCGCGGAGCTTCACATCTTCGATATAGCGCTCTACGGCTTCCTTGATGTCGTCAAAGAGATTGGCATAGCGTCTGAGAAACCGTGGCGAAAAGTCTTGCGTGATACCGAGCATATCGTGCATTACCAGCACTTGTCCATCCACATCCGGGCCGGCACCGATACCAATGATCGGTATATCAACGGCTTCAGCCACTTGCTTGGCGAGGGTAGCCGGTATCTTCTCCAGTACGATGGAGAAACAACCCAGCTCTTCCAGCAGCTTCGCGTCTTCGATCCGTCTTTCGGCTTCTGACT
>CAJXXO010000194.1 GCA_913062655.1 uncultured Bacteroidota bacterium
AAATGCCTTACTTCCGAATCTGCTACAGGCCGCCAAGGCACGGTAACACAGGTAAGCTTTACCTGTAATGCTTTCAATAAAGACATGAAGTCCCATACCGCAAAGACATGTCCCTCCATAAATTGCTGCAAATTGTCCAGCGAATCTATAGACGTATAGATCGGGTGTTGCAGTAACGCCTTACGGGCTGGTGTGATCGATTGCGTCAACGCATCTATTCTCTCTTGTGTGTTCATTCTTATCCTTTATTGTCAAACACCGCTGCGGTGTAAATGATGGCAGAAGCTAACCGTAATTCAGTCGATAAACCCAATAACTCGACAAATGTTTTGCACATCTCGATAAAGAAGCGGCTACCTTTGTCGGATGAATTCGAAGGCCACACTACGCTTACACTACAAAGCCATGCGCACTCAAATGGATGCGGTCTGGCGGGAAGGTGCACAGCAGGCCATCCACCGGCACTTAACCAATGGAAGTGTATTCCAGCAAGCCCATGCGATCTTCAGCTACTGCAACTTTCAAAGTGAAGTAGCCACCTTGCCACTGCTTGAGCTGGCCTTAGCGCAGGGAAAGACAGTAGCTGTACCCCGCCTCACCCGAAAAAAAGGCGTTATGGAAGCGGTACCGCTGAAGCACATCGGAGAACTGCAACCCGGCACCTTTGGCATACCCACGCCACCTACTGATCGCCCCCCCGTATCGCAGTTGGCGTTTGACTTGATTTTGATACCAGGGTTGGCCTTTGATGCTTACGGCCACCGGTTGGGCTATGGTGGAGGCTACTACGACCGCTTCCTGCAACGTGAAGGGATAACCGGCTTTCGCCTGGGGCTGGGCTATCATTTTCAATATGTGGAACACCTACCCCATGCCCCCTTTGACCAACGTATTGATGGTGTACTGACTGAAAAAGGCCTTTTCCCTACGAAGCCCGTAGAGGATGGAACAGATATCGATTAGCCCATGCCCACAAGACGGCCCCTCGTGCTACCATAAACAGCGTAAAAGCCAGCCACAGTGCATGGTTGTCAAAGTATAGGTTGGCTAGCAGAAATACGGGAAGAAATACGAGTAGAGTAGCTATAAACATACTATTGCGCATGGGTACGCTGGCGGTGGCTCCGATGTAAATACCATCCCATAAATACGCAAAGTTATTTACCAAAGGAGCCAGTATTACCCAAAATGCATAGGTCTTGGCCAGTTCCAATATGGGTGCATGATCGGTAAAAAGTCGCATGATTGGCTCACGGAAAAGCAGAAACGCCAGGCTGAAGACCAAGGCGAGACCAAAGCCCCAACCAAAGAGATAACGTACCATTGTGCGCAAGGGCTTTGCTGCACCGCGCCCCAGGTATTTTCCGGTCAAGCTTTCGGAGGCGAAGGCAAAGCCGTCAATACCGTAAGAAATGATACTAATTAGTTGGAGCAATACCGTATTCAATGCCAGGATTTCGGTTCCATATCTTGCCGATTGGGCTGTCATGAAAGTGAAGACAAACATCAAACATAGCGTTCGCAGAAAAATATCGCGGTTAACCACCACAAAGGCTCGTAGCCGCTCTCGATCCATAATCCGCTTCCACCCAGGCCACTTGAGGTAGGCTTGGTATCTAAACAGCAAGAACAGCACTGCGATGCCCAGCCCCGCATATTGGGCAATCAGGGTACCCATGGCTACGCCCGCAATGGTATACCCTTCAACGGTTACAAGGTACACACTCAAGGCAATGTTGATCACATTACCAGCCAGGGAAATAAGCAACGGATATACCGCATTCTGTGCACCTAGCAACCACCCTAATAATACCATCAACATGAGGTTAGCAGGCGCGGCCCATATACGAATGGCAAAATATTCCCCTGCCAATTGCGCTACATGAGGTTCCGGTTGTACGACCCACAGCCCGAAAGCCCAGATAGCATCCTGCGCCAGGATTAGAATTACACCAATGAGCCCCGCCAGCAACAGGCCCCGAAACAGAATACCACTCATCGATGGGGTGTCCTTTTGCCCAAAAGCCTGCGCCATAAAGCCGGTGGTGCTCATGCGCAAGAAACCAAATCCCCAATACACAAAGTTGAATACCGCTACGCCTACCCCCAGTGCCGCCAAGTAACCTGGCGCTTCCAAATGGCCCATCAAGGCTGTATCCACAGCACCCAGCAAAGGCACAGTCAGATTGGTGAGGATGTTGGGAATAGCGAGACGAAGGATCTCCTTGTGCATGGCACAAAGGTAGCGCAACTGCTTGGCTACTTATCCAACTCTATTGTGAGACCAGAGAGACCATTACAGTTGCTCAGAATGGCTTGATTACGCACCTTCTTCAATGGGTTTGGGCTGATTTTTCCGCACACGCATATTGATCAATTCCACAAACAAGGAAAAGAAAATGGCAAAATAGATATAGCCTTTGGGCACATGGAAGTGCAACCCTTCGATCACGAGCATAAAGCCGATCAGCAATAAGAAAGACAGTGCCAATATCTTCACCGTTGGGTGTTTATTAATAAAAGCTGCAATTTTTCCCGCAGCCGCCAGCATAATCACCATAGAAACAATCACTGCCACTACCATTACCCATATTTCCTTCACCAATCCCACCGCTGTCAGTATGGAGTCGAAGGAAAAAACGATATCCAGCATCACGATTTGAAAGATCACGCTGCGTAAAGAGGCCGCTTTGCCTGCCTTAGCCTGTTCGTGGTGCCCTTCGATCTTACCGTGGATTTCTGTTGTGCTTTTGGCCAGCAAGAATAGTCCCCCTGCAAAAAGAATGATATCACGCCAGCTTAAGGCATAAGGCGTCTCTCGCATCCAATCCGGGAGGTTGATAGTAGCTACCGGCTCGGTGAGGCCCACGATCCAGGCTATGCTAAACAACAAGGCGATCCTTACCAGCAGCGCCAGTGCTATACCAAGTGTACGGGCTGAGCCCTGCTGGTGCTTCGGCAATTTGTCGGCTGTAATCGAAATGAAGATGATGTTATCGATCCCCAATACGATCTCCATAAAGGTGAGGGTCACCAGACTGATGATGATATCCAGCTCCATGGTTCAGGTTTTCAACGAAAGGTAACAACAATAAAAAAGACACACCGGGGTGTGCCTTTTCATTACCATTGATGGCTTATTGCTTAGGGTTTTACCTGCAATTTGCCGGTATAGGTTTCTCCGCTTTGGCTATCGATTACCTGGTACAGGTACACGCCTTTCTGTAGAGTAGAAATATCTAGTTGTTGTGTACCTGGACGTACTATTTGGCGTAGTGTTTCACGTCCCAGGAGATCGAAAAACACCAGTTGAACAGTGTGTGGTTTATCATTTTGATAGGTGACCTGCCCTTTTGCCGGATTGGGATACAACTTCGGCTGTTTTTGCTTGGGTACTTCTACCGAGGTAGGGAAATCGAAACCTACATTATCGACAAAAAACAACGTACCATCTTGTGCTCCGCCTGACACCGAGGTTGAGGAGCTGAATACAATCAGTAATGAATCCGGATTGTCTTGCGAGGAATACGAGATATCTACCTCAGCTTGTTGGTAGGTATCAACGGTATCGGTGAACATCATCTCACCAAACCCGACTGTATCACGTGAACCGGTGGTGGTGTTGTATTTGGTAAATACGACAAATACACCTGCGGTGTCTGATACCGGCTGTATCCCGGCAGGATAAAATTTATAATCAAAGGTCATTTTCTCCGGACGGTCGCTGTAGGCTACGCCATTGAGAAAGCCTACTTCACCCGTGGCAAAATCAAAACTAATGTCACCGGTAGTAAGGATACCAGGCACTACGGCTCCGGCTAATTGTACAAATTTGGACTGCAACAAGGCTGCATAAGTACCATCGCTTGGATCTGGCTCTTTCAATGTGGTAGAAGTGCCGGCCAAAGCGACCAGATTGTTAGCCGTACCCCAGCCTTCAGGGTCTTCATAGCCTAATTGTTGCACCCAGGTTTCAAAGCTGCTGTTAACTATTTGAGCATAACCCAAATGACCCACTAAAAACAATGTAAATAGGAGTAATACTCTCTTCATGCGTTCACGATTTACAACGAATGTACATCAAAATGGTCTTTATGGTTTCAACAAAGCGCTGATTTAAGGTTTTTTTGCGATGAGTGAGAAAATTGGCTTTCTCCACCGATCTTTATACAGACAAACGAGTTACATCCCTTTATCTAACCCTTAAATTCGGAATTATGGCTCTTCAAGTAGGCGATAAAGCGCCTGATTTTACGCTCATCAATACCCAAAAGGAGGAAGTAACCTTGTCCAACCAGGAGGGTCCTGTGGTATTGTTGTTCTTTCCTATGGCTTTTACCGGTGTTTGCACTACCGAGCTCTGTACCATCAGAGATGACTACAGCAGCTACAATGATTTGAAGGCAATAGTATTTGGTATTTCCGTGGATTCCCCATTTTCCCTGGGCAAGTTCAAAGAAGAGCAAAACCTCAACTTTGAGCTCCTGTCCGATTTTAATAAAACAGCATCGGCTGCTTATGGCGCTTTGTATGAAGACTTTGTACTGGGGCTAAAGGGCGTATCCAAGCGGTCTGCATTTGTAGTAGACGGTAATGGCATTATCCAATATGCTGAAGTCCTCGAAAGTGCAGGCGATCTGCCCAACTTTACTGCTATCAAGCAGGCTTTACAAGAATTGTAAGTAACCCACCGGCCCGGGCCTATCCGGGCCGTTTTATTATGTCGCATCCACTACACAAGTTTAATGTAAGAGTATACGGTCTGTGGCTTCGTGATCAGCGCGAAGTATTGGTATCGGATGAAATCGTTTGGGGGCGAAAAATCACCAAGTTTCCCGGTGGCGGGTTAGTATTTGGTGAAGGACCGGCCGATGCGGTACAACGGGAATGGCGGGAAGAACTGGACGTATCCATCAATATCCTTCGACAGTTTTATTTCACCGATTTCTGCGTACCCTCCTTTATGCAAGATGGCAGTCAGGTGCTTAGCCTCTACTTCGAGGTGGAACCTACCGAACCCCCGCCCGTAACCTTTGCCCGTAAACCTTTCGACTTTGCGGAGGAGCAAGAAGGAGCCGAATCATTCCGCTTTATTCCACTGGATCAAATACAGCCAGATCAATTCACCTTTCCTATCGATCAACATGTAGCCCGCATGCTGCGCACAAAGGCTTGACACCCTTACGTATAGCCATTTTTAATAATGCTTTTTAGTAGACCAAAACTCCGCTCAACTTCTTGTATATCTAACCTTTATATCTTTTACCTACAGTAAACTTCTAACAAAGTAAAAGGCCATTACAAAGGAAGCGATTAACTTAAACCCGATGCCTACCATGAAGCCCACCACAGCCCCCCAACCGGCCCGGAAAGAATTTCTCTGATCTGTTCCACGGGCCAATTCTACCGCCACCGCCCCAATAAACGGACCGATAATAATACCGAATGGAGGAAA
>CAJXXO010000195.1 GCA_913062655.1 uncultured Bacteroidota bacterium
TACTGCCCAGCAGGGTAAGCAGGGCTGCCAATATCACAATTCTACCTTTTTGCATAGTTTGGTCTTTCGATAGCTTAACGGGAATGGGGCTGTCTTGGTGCAAAAATACCTGATTTTCTAACGCTTGTCATCTGTGAGAGCCAAAAACGTGCTGGTAGCCATTTTGAATTGGGGCATCGGGCATGCTACTAGAATGGCTCCGGTTATCCGCGCCTTGCAATATAGAGGGGCGCAGGTCACATTAGCTAGTGATGGCGCTGCATTGCAGGTATTGCAGTCAATATTCCCCTCACTGCCTACCCTCACGCTGCCTGGCTATCAGGTACGGTACCATGCCAAACAGCCTGCCTGGTGGGCCACACTGCAGCAAGGTCCGATAATTCGAAAGGCCATTGCCGATGAGCATCGGGCTTTGGTAGCGTGGGTAAAAGACCATCCCACCGATTTGATCCTCTCCGACAATCGCTTTGGGTGTTATGTGCCGGATGTTCCGTCTATTTTCATAACCCATCAATGTCAGCCGGCAGCACCAGGTGTGGGTCGTTGGTTAACGAAACACTGGGCTCGCCAACAAATCCGGTCTTTTGATCAATTGGCAGTAGTGGATCACCCTGCTCTGCAATTGGCCGGCCGCCTTGCACACCCTGCAGGAATAAAAAAACCGGTGGTCTATCTTGGTGGTTTGTCGTCACTTCCCAGCCCCCTGCCAGCATCTCCGGCCAAGTGTGATTATCTTGTTTTACTATCCGGGCCAGAGCCACAGCGAACAGTATTGGAAGAGGCTGTGCTGGGCCAGATGTCTTCCCTATCCGGGAAAGTGGTGGTGGTTGGTGGCAATCCGCGGGGACCGCTGCAAGACCATCCTCATTATCATGCTTACCTGTCACCTGCGGAATTGTTTACCTACTGGCAGCAGGCACGGTATATCATCGGGCGGGCCGGGTACAGTACGTTGATGGATATAGCGGTTACCGGTAAGGCCGCTTGTGTGATCCCTACACCGGGGCAACCGGAGCAGGAATACCTGGCGGAGCTATGGGCTGCAAGAGGTTGGGTGCTGTCGCAACAGCAGCGCCACCTTTCACTTGGCGATATGGCGCAACAATTGAAAGCTTTTCAGCCTGGCTTTCCTGCTCAAGTGGAAAGCTATTTTAACCATTACCCGGCAGTGGTAGATCAGTGGCTCTCGATCTGATCCCAAATGGGTACATGTTCCAGCGAGATGTCCTCTTGAAAGAAAAGTCTGGCGGTCTGCTCAAAAGAATGGGTATAGTCTGACACCATAAAGTGGTGGGTTGATGCAGGGCCTTCATGCAACAGGCCAAAGCGCTGTAAACGCTGTTGCACCGACTGCGCCACCACATCAGTAGAATCCATTACCGGTACTTTACCCTGCAGATGATCTTCAATAGCCGTTTTGATGAGCGGATAGTGGGTACAGCCCAGAATAAGTGCGTCAATGTGTAGGAAATCCGGGTAATTGAGGTAGGCTTCAATAATCGTGTGGCTGATCTGATTGTCAAAATATCCTTCTTCTATCATGGGCACCAGGAGTGGGGTGGCCAGGCTGGCCACCTGGAGCTCAGCCGCTATGGAGCGAATGCGTTTTTCGTAGGTGTTGCTTTGAATGGTGCCCTTTGTGCCTATCACACCTATTCGTTTTACAGCAGGTAGTTTTAGCGTAGCCTTCACCACCGGATCGATTACGTTGATGATGGGTATTTGGTCGCCAAACTTAAATTGCAGGTGCTCGTGGGCCACTGCTGAGGCGGTATTACAGGCAATCACCACCATCTTGCAGCCTTTGTCCAGCAGATACTGCGTTATACTTTCCGCATAATGTAGTATGGCTTCTGACGATTTGTCTCCGTACGGCAGGTGGGCCGTGTCGCCAAAGTAGAGTAGCTGTTCGTTTGGCAGATGGTCGTGAATGGCCTTAGCCACGGTGAGTCCGCCAATGCCGGAGTCGAAAATACCGATGGGCTGATTAGGCTGCAAGTGCTCCATAGGTCGAAAATAAGAAAAGCCCACCGTCAGGTGAGCTTTTCCATTGAGTTGTCCTTGATTTTACAGCCCGAGTTTGGTACGTACGGCTGCGGTAATGTTTTCGTTCTCATCAGCGTATAATACACTGTTTTCTTCCAGCACATACTTGAGTCCATTCTCTTGTGCCACCTCCTTTATGGCATCATCCACCTTAGTGATGATCGGCTCATACAGGGATTCCCGCTTGTTCACAATATCCTGTTGTGCCGCTTGTCCAAAGGCATTGATACGTGCTTCCAAATCCTGTAATTCCTTAGCACGGATCTGAAGTACAGCCTCGCTCAATGAGTCGGCTTCCCCTTGTAGTTTAGCCAATTTCAAGCTGTATTCCTGCTCCATTTCCTTGCGTTGCTGGTCCAGGCTTTGTGCATATTTTTCGAGTTGCTTATCTGCCTGCGCTTTCTCTGGCATGGCCTCTATCAGTTCCATGTAGCTCACATAGCCGATATTTTGTGCAAATACCGTGGCACCTACCATCATGAAAGCCGCTACAAATAAGGCTTTGATTGTCAATTTCATCGCTTCTTAATTTAGTTGAGTTTGAATTTTTAGTAACCGAGTTCTTTCAGAATGTCTTCGCTCTTGTCGTATCTCGGGGAGGCAAACAGCATACTACTGCCTGCGCTGGATTTGTCAAAGATAAAATCATAGTTCCGGCTTTCCGCCAAATCCTTGATGGCATTATACACGCGATCCTGGATTGGCTTTACCAGTTCCTGGCGCTTTTCAAATAGTTCGCCCTCGTAGCCAAACTTCTGCTTCTGGTATTCCTTTACCTCTTTTTCCTTCTGAATGATTTCTTCCTCTTTCCTACGCTTAGTCTGCTCATCCATCAGGTACTGTTCGGCTTGAAACTTCTTGTACAGCCGGTCGATCTCTGCATATTTATCTTCGATCTCCTGCTTCCATTGTGCAGCTATGGCATCCAGGTCTTTTTGGGCTTGTTGGTATTCCGGAATCTTTTCCAGAATGTACTCTGTGTCGACATACGCAAAGCGCTGCGCGTTGACGCTAAAGGCGGTCAGTACTACCACCGCTACAGCTAACCATAAGCGTTTCATAAGCATTCTTTTTAGTCATTTTTTTAATCGGGCTCAAATCCTAAGCGGAACTGGAAGGCTCCATTATTCAGGACGTCCCCAAATGGTCTCCCTTGTATGTTATCAAGAGGTATGCCATAATCGAAACCAAGCAAGCCAAACATAGGTAAAAACAAGCGCAAACCTATACCAGCAGAGCGTCTCAGGTTAAATGGATTATAGTATTCCCAATCGGCATAAGAGTTACCCCCTTCCAGAAAAGTGCGTACAAAAATGGTACTGGATTGCTGCAAACTGATCGGATAACGAAGATCGAGGGTGAATTTATTAAAGATCGGGGCATTTTGCTCGCGGATACCATTTTCCGGATCGGCACCCACGGGGAAGAAGAAGTTTTCCGTACCCTGCAATGAGATGATATCGGTACCTTCCAAAATGAAGCCGCCCGCTAGACCATCACCGCCCATACGAAAACGCTCGAAGGGTGAAATGCCCGTTACCTCCCGGTTGTAAGCGCCCAGGTAGCCCAACTTGGCCACGGCACGCAATACCAATTTGCGTTTGCCCTGCTCCTCGGAGCCTGCCACCAGTTGGAACCACTCCGCATTGAATCGCCACTTGTGGTATTCGATAAAACGGTATCGGTCAGCGCCATTGTAAGAAGCCTCATCCCGGAAAAGGGAATATGGTGGGGTGAATTGGGCGGTCAGTGAGATATTTGAACCTCCGTGCGGGAAGTTTGGATTACCCACGGTCGATACACGCGACAAGGTTTCCCTAAGGAAGAAGTTGTTGCTGGTACCATCCGATAATATGAAGTCGGTATAGTTCTGCAGCTTGTAGGTCTCAAAGTTCAGAGAAGAGGTGAGGAAAAAGTAGTCGTCTGGCCAGCGAAGCCGCTTACCGTAGGCTAAGGTTATCCCTCGGGTGTTCAGATATCTTGCCGCAGGGTCACTTTGTCGCAATCCTGAAGGATTGAAGGATGTGATATTGAAGCTTACACTCAGGGAATTAGGCTTCTTGCCGCCAAACCAGGGCTCGGTGAAGGAGAAGGTGTAGGACTGTAGGAATCTACCCCGCGTCTGTAACCGGAATGACAATTGCTGACCATCACCGGCTGGCAGGCCTTTTTTCAATTCTTCCCAACTCAGCAGCTTACGTAAGGAAAAGTTGTTGAACACGATACCGGCACTACCAAACACACCGGCTACTTGTCCACCCCATCCGGCCGATAACTCGATCTGGTCGGAGGGTTTTTCCACTACGGTATATTCAATATCAACTGTACCATTTTCAGGCGAAGGAATGGGCTCGATACCTAGCTGCTCAGGGTCAAAGAAGCCGAGAGCCGCAATCTCACGCTGCGAACGAATGAGGTCTGAACGGCTGAATTTATTGCCGGGCAAAGTACGTAGCTCCCTGCGAATCACACGCTCAGATGTCTTGTCATTTCCTTTGATGACAATCTCATCGATGGTGGCTTGTGGCCCTTCCACAATGCGAATCTCCACATCGATACTATCTTCCACTATCCGTACTTCATTGGGGGTGATGCGGAAAAACAGGTATCCATCGTCCATGTAAAGCGAGCTGATATCCTGCCCGTTCATATCGAAAAACAACCGCTGATCAAGCAGTTCTTGATTGTAGATGTCCCCCTTTTGTATGTCCAGTATAGCAGATAGCAATTCATCGGGGTACTTCTGGTTGCCATTCCACGTAATGTGGCGGAAGTAGTAGCGCTGCCCCTCGTCCACATCCATTTTGATGACAAGATTCTCTGGATCCGCTTGGTACAGTGTGTCTACCTGCACCCGCGCATCACGGTACCCCAGGCTATTGTAGTAATTGACAATCAGTTGCTGGTCGTCTTCGAATAGATCTTCCTGAAACTTGGAGCCCTTGAAGATGCGGAGGGTCACCTTGTTTTGCATGAAGTCGCGTACACGCTTGTACGAGATATTGCCCAGCACATCGAGGACAGACTCCTGGTTAGTGGTGTCTACCTTGGAGAAAAATTCTTTTGGCCTTAATTTGAATTGGGTGCGCTGTTTGGTTTCTTTCATCAAGCTACGCAGCTTGGCATCGGATACGGCTTCATTGCCGGTAAAGTCAATCGTCTTGATCTTGACTTTGCGGCCTTTGTCCACATCTACGAACAGCATTACCGTATTGGGAGCCACGGTATCTGCCTTCAGCGTGAATTTTACGCTGTTGTTGATGAAGCCTTTATCGCTGTAATATGCGTCAACAATGTTTTCTATACGGTTTTTCTGGTAGTCGGTCACCGGGTCGCCACGGGTCAGGCGAATTTTTTCCCGGATGTCATCAACTTCACTATC
>CAJXXO010000196.1 GCA_913062655.1 uncultured Bacteroidota bacterium
CAATTGCGCTGGGTGATAGGCGATGCTGCTTTTTTTGCCGGCTGCCGGGGCTACCTGAATGATCCGGCTCTTCAAGGCGGTTATGCTACCACCGATGATTTGCAATATCATATGGAACAGGCCAGTGGTGTGGATCTGGGTGAATTCTTTAGCGATTGGGTTTATGGGGAAGGGTATCCCCATTACCGGATTGAATGGTCACAGAAGGGCAACCAGGTTCAATTGGCATTGGTACAAACAACCAGCCACCCGAGTGTCGATCTGTATGAAATGCCCGTTCCCTTGACGTTGGTGAGCGCCAACAGTGACACCACGGTGGTTATTGACCAGCAGCAGCCGGTACAAAACACAACCGTTCTTTGGGATCAACCGGTGGAGGATATCTATTTTGATCCGGAGAATTGGCTGCTTGGTAACAGTACGGTAGTGGCTATTCCGCCTGATGAATTGCCTTTTATTGTCATCCCCAACGGTGGTGGGCTATATCAAGTGGCGTCAAGGCGCAGTGATAGGCCACTTTCCAGGCTTGCAGTATATGCCGCCAATGGTCAATTGGTGTGGTCGCTTCCATCACCAACACGCCTGACCACGGTCGATTTATCAACGCAATCGGAGGGGGTCTATATTTTGGAAGGAAGCACGGCTACGCAACGGTGGACGCAGCGTTTACTTCGATAGCGGCCTTGTCGCGGAGGATGTCGAGCATCGCATTGATCCAGGTGTCGCTGCTGTTCAGGCTTTCAACTAACTGCAGGTGCTCCCCGCCATTTTCCTGAAATACCTCCTGGTATTCATCCCCAATCTCGAAAATGGTCTCCAGACAATCTGCCACAAAGGCCGGGCTGAATACGAGTAGCTTCTTAGCGCCATTTTTCGCCAGCTCCTCTACCAATGGCTCAGAATAAGGCTTAATCCATTCGGCTCGGCCCAGTCGACTTTGGAAAGATACGGTGTAGCGTTCCTGCGGAATACCCAGTTCGGCTGCAATGGCGTTGGCCGTGCCGAAGCACTGAGCGCGGTAGCAGAATTGATTGGCTGGTGTTACCTGCTGGCAGCAATCGCCCAGCCGGCATACATTGTGGTCGTCTCCCTTGTGGATTTGGCGTTCCGGCAAGCCGTGAAAGCTAAATATCACATGATCATACTCCTCCCAGTTGTATTGTGCACCCCGCTCAGCAAATGCCTTGATAAAGGAAGGATGGTCAAAATAGTTATTAATGAACTGTACATCGGGAATAGCTTGCCAGGTACGCAAGATTTCCATCACCTTATCATGCACACTGCCTGTGGTAGCAGAGGCATATTGCGGAAACAACGGCATCACCGTAATGCGTTCGACCTGGGCATCGCGCAGTGCTTCCAGCCCCCGTTTAATACTTGGCTCCTGGTACCGCATCGCCAACACTACCTTGAAGTCATCGCCCAGCCGGTCTTGTAGTTTTTGCTGTACGTCTTCTCCATGAAACAACAAGGGGGAGCCGCGGTCGGTCCAGATTTCCCGGTACATGGCCGCTGACTTCCGGTGCCGAAAGGGTACGATGATACCCCGTACCAGCAAATTGCGGGGTATAGCCGGAAAGTCGATTACTCTACCATCCAGGAGAAACTCCTGCAGATAGCGGTACACATGACTCGGTTTAGGAGATTCCGGAGTGCCGAGGTTGACGAGTAGGATACCTTGTTTTGCCATAAACAGCTCAACGCTTAGGCCGTCAATTGGTTGGCTTAACGGCTTATTCGTCCACAAATTTATAGCCTACACCACGTACCGAGTGGAAATACCGGGGATTCTTCGGGTCTTTTTCAAAATACTTGCGGAAGGACAGAATGAAATTATCGATCGTGCGGGTAGACGGGTAAACATCATAGCCCCAGACGTACTGCAGAATTTGCTGGCGACTTACGACCTCATTTTTTCTTTCGACCAGCAGTTTCAGCAACTTCAATTCCTTCTTAGTCAAAATAAAGGTACCCGGATTGCCTTCTGCTTCGTAGGTGAGGAAATTCACTTTGTTGCCGCCAAAGCTGTAGGTGTGCAGGGTTTCTTCTTTTTCCTTTTCAGTCAACCCACGTTTGATCAGGGCCTTTACACGCAGCAGAAGCTCCTCCAGGTTAAATGGTTTAGTGAGATAATCATCCGCACCTTTTTTTAGGCCGGTCACCACATCCTGGCTGGCATCTTTTGCGGTAAGAAAAAGAACGGGGATCGTCACATCCTCCAGGCGAATTTGTTCACAAACTTCCAATCCGTCCATCTCTGGCATCATTACATCGAGAATGACGAGATTGAAACGCTGGTCGCGAAACTTTTTCAAGGCATCCACCCCATTTGTAACCGCTACTACTTCGTAGTCGTCCAGTTCAAGGTTCATTTTGATGTTATCCCTGAGGTGCTCTTCGTCTTCAGCAAGTAAAATGCGCGATACCATAGTCATAGCTTTTCCATTTATTGGTCACAACGTATTCAAGATAGGGCCAATGTGTCAGTATGTAGTCATTTTTCTGTCAGGAAAGGGGTGCTGGTTTCGGGAAGGCCACTTTAAAGCGTGTACCCCGGGGGGTATTGTCCAGTATTTTTATAGTCGCATCGTGTTTATCAGCCACCTCTTTTACCAAAAACAACCCCAGTCCGGTGCCTTTCGTCTCTCGCGTGTCTTCATTGCCAATGCGGTAGAATTTCTTGAAAATATTGGCTCGCTCTTCTTCTGGTATGCCGTAGCCTTGGTCTGCTATTTCAAGGCATAGGCGGTCCTGTACAGGGTGTAACGATACCTCAATGGCGGTATTTGGGGGACTGTACTTGGCGGCATTTTCCAGCAGGTTGGCGACCAGAGAAGTGAGGGCTTGCCTATCGCCTGTCACATAGATATTTTGGTCGATGTCGGTATGCACTTCGTGGTGGTTGTGGCTATGCGCCACTTTGTCGGCAATTTCTTCCACCAGCTCGCTTAGCATGATTTGGTCGCGGGCAAAGCGGAAGGAGTGGTCCTCAAAACGAGCGGCCAGCAAAATGTCTTCCACCAGCCCTTGCAAACGATTGGTGTCCGACAGACTGTTTTGCAATATTTTTTGCTGCTTATCATGCGGCAGCTCCCGCCTTACCAGGGTCTCAAGGGCCAATTTAATGGAAGCAAGGGGCGATTTTAGCTCATGGGTAATGGAAAGGAGGAAGTTGCGCTGTTGCCGGGCCAACTGGAGTTCGGTGCGATAGCTGCGCCAGATCTGAAAGACAGCTACGCCTAGCAGCACTAAAAAAACAGCGCCTTCGCCCAGGATCATAGTTACCTGTGTACGGTATCGGCTTTCAAGATTGGTTTTGGCTTCCTGGAAGAGCGGATCTGAAGTAGCAATACCTCGGGCTTCGTATTGCAATTCCAACAGGGTAATACTTTGCTCCAGCGTATGCTTGTTGTTGCTGATCAGCAAGTATGACCACCAAATGAAGGAAGCAAAGATGTATATGACCAATACACTGAAGATCAGCAGCGGCCGATTCAGCTTCCAGCGGTTGTTTCCGTTTTTGTTGGGTGACATGAAAGGATGAAATTACAGCAAATGAGGGGAAGCCATTGTTCAGCGCTTACAATAAAAAAGCCCTGCCAGAATTGACAGGGCTGTTGCGGTGGTGCGGGGCAGAATCGAACTGCCGACACATGGATTTTCAGTCCATTGCTCTACCAACTGAGCTACCGCACCGTTAGCAGGACTGCAAATCTAACGCAACTTTTTATTTCGTACCAATTTTGTTGGTGGCAACTGCCAATTGATGGGCTATATTTGAGCGGAATTCCATTATCGTGGCCCAACCCACCACCATAAGACCCCTTTCAATAGTGCTGCTGGCGCTGTTGACCTCGCAAGTACTTCTTGTGTCGAGTCACAAGGGTTGGATAGGGCTCTATCTCTCACCGGTATTCTTTTTAGGAGCCGGTGTTGCTATCGGCTTACTGCCGTTGCAGCGTTTACCGCGTGCTTCCCGCAAGGGTGCCACTCCGCTATGGTTGTGGTGTATACCGCTGCTGGGCCTATTGGGCAATGCCTGGGAGGTACGCGATATCATACAACAGTTTGCTCTCGACCCACGGGCATCGGATATTATCCCCTCCATTCAGCACATGTACGTGGATCGCGTATTTGCCGGGGAGCAGGTGTACCAGCCCTACTATGGATTTGGCTACGAGTTTCACCCTACCTATCTACCCCTTTTCTGGCTGCCCTACCTGCTTTCAGGGGGGGTACTAATCGACCATCGTTGGCTGGCCTTTGGCCTATTGGCTCTTCCTTTACTGGTGCAGCACTACAGAATGACCCGCCAACAAGGCCCACTACTCGAAAAAGCCCTAAAAATGCTATTGCCTTGGGGGATAACCTGGTGGTTTATCCGCCATAACCCTGATATGGTAGGCTATACCCTTGAAATGATGGTAGCAGGTTATTACGTCTGGTTTGTACTCAGCATCTTGGCAGAAAAATATTGGGTCAATGCCGGAGGTTGGTTGTTGACCCTCTTGTCCAGGTACTCCAATTTGTTGTTTGTGCCACTGTATGCGGTTATTGGTTGGCGCGAGAAAGGCTGGCGACCGGCCCTGTACATTGCGGGCATTGTGCTGGGGGGCATACTGGTATTGTACGTGGTGCCCTTTCTCTCTACCAACTGGCAGGCATTCGGTTTATCGTACCAGTACTACAGCGATGCCACCTTAGTGGAATGGCAAGACCGACCTGATCTTGGCCGGCCCTACCACCTGTACAATGGCGTGGGGATGGCCTATTGGTTTTACCAGCTTTGGCCGGGTGAATTGGTGGAGCGCATTACCGCCATGCGCTACACGCAGATTGCCCTGTGTTTATTAGCCACGGTACTGTTAGGGGGATGGTATCTCAGAAAAACGCGTAGTATGCATTGGCGATGGTTTCTATTGGCCGCCTTTCAAGTGTATATGACGGTTTTTTACGCCTTCGTACAGATACCATACGCTTACCTATACATTGTGCCGGTGTTGGTCTCTATGATGGTGGTGCTGGAGTTGCCCTGGACCCGCCACTCAGCGCACACGGAAGAGCCCGTACTTGAGGATGCAGTATAAAGCCCGGAATCCATCTTTCCAATTGATCTTTTTGCCCTCCGCATAGGTGCGGCCGTAGTAGGAGATGCCCACTTCATAAAACCGTATGCCCGGAATACGGGATAGCTTGGCCGTGACCTCCGGCTCAAACCCGAAGCGCTTTTCCCGTAGCGTGAGCCCCTTCACCAAGTCGGCCCGCATCAGTTTGTAGCAGGTCTCCATGTCTGTCAGATTGAGGTTGGTGAACATGTTGGACAGGAAGGTGAGGAACTTGTTGCCAATGGAGTGCCAGAAGAAGAGAATGCGGTGTGGATTGCCCCCCATGAATCGCGAACCATATACCACATCAGCA
>CAJXXO010000197.1 GCA_913062655.1 uncultured Bacteroidota bacterium
GCCCTCCGGTCCTACCAGATAATTACCGCTCCACAGGTCACCATGCAACAGGGAAGGTGGTTCTTCGGGTAGCAGGTCGGGTAATGCTTTGTAGAGCCGTTCAAACTGCTGCACCGTGGAATGATCAAAGAAGCCCCCATCGCGGGCCCGCTGCAATTGAGGCGACAGTCGCTCCTCAATCATAAAGGGTACCCACTCATCCTGCCATCGATTGGATTGCGGCAAGGAGCCTATGTAGTTATCTTGCGTAAAACCGTACTGCGTTTCTGTGTGCCGATGCAGACGGGCCAACTGCCGGCCAAAATGAGAGAAGAAATTGGCTTGTTGGGGAGCTGACTCCAACCATTCCATCAGCAGAAAATCTTCTGCCCCTGCTTCCCCCACCCCAATCATTTGAGGTACACGAATCACCTGCGGGGCGTACAACGCCTCCATGCCCTCCTTCTCTGCCGCAAACATACCCGGATAAGCGGCCGCATTATTCCATTTTATAAAAAAGGGTCCCTGGTCGGTATCCAACCGGCCCGCAGCATTAATGCACCCTCCGCTGACCGGGTGAAAGCCTTCCACCTGGTAATCGTGTCCTAAGACAGTGGACAATAAACGGGCTGCCGATTGCTGTATGGCTTTAGGTAATATCATTTGATCTCCAAGTCGTAGGGCATCCGATAATATATACCTGGTGTATGCTGCATGCGCCATACCGTTTGCAAGGTCTTAACATAGGGTATGCCTTCCCACTCCAGTGCTATTTTACTCATCGAACCGCTGCTGATCACCTCATCCAATCGTTCGAAGAAGTCTTTTTGAGGGGGATAGTTTCGCACGTAGTACTCGTCCAGGTTAGCCATATCAGCCGCTTTAGCAATGGCATCTTGCAAACCGCCCAGTTGGTCTACCAACCCAAGGTCTATAGCTTGCAGGCCTGTGTATACACGGCCTTGTGCCAGTTCAGCTACTTTGGCACTATCCATATTTCGGCCTGTGGCTACATGATGCAGAAAATCCTCGTAGCCATTATCGATGTAGCGTTGATACACCGCCCTTTCTTTCTCACTAACCGGTCGCCATATATTGCCAAAGTCAGCATAGGTCCCTGTTTTGACCGTATCGGAAGTGATACCGATTTTGTCTTCCAATAACTCCTGCATATTGGGTAATACGGCCAGTATCCCGATTGAGCCGGTGATGGTGTTGGGCTGTGCTATAATGTGGTCGGCAGGCGAAGAGATATGATACCCGGCAGAGGCGCATACATCACCCATGGATACAACGATGGGAATGCTATCTGGGAACAGTGTTAACTCATGGTGAATGATTTCAGAGGCAAATCCAAGGCCTCCTGGCGTATTCAGTCGCAGCACAACGGCTTTCACCTCATCGGTTTCTCGAAGTTTTTTTAACTGCTTCCTGTAGGTACTCGAGCCGATAGATCCATCCTGGCCAGTACCGGCCGCCACTTCACCTTCCATGAAGACAACCGCTACCCAATCATCCCTGTAGCCGGATGTTATATCCTGTTTCACCGCTTGGTAATACTTACTCACCGTCATGGTGGGGACTTTATTATCGGCATCACCATGTACACGTTGCCGAATGATCCGCTCTACATCCTCTTTAAATCCGGTGGCTGCGATCAGACCATGCTCCACTGCATCAGAAGGCAGAAATACAGCTAAGTTGTTGGCTAAGCTATCCAGGTATTCCGGAGGTAAGTTCAGGTCACCCCCTAATCCACTGAGGTAGTGGTCGTACAAGCTGTTCAGGTAGGCGGTCACCTGCTCCCGGTTGGCGGCACTCATTTCCGTCAAGCGAAAAGGCTCAGAAGCACTTTTGTACTTCCCATAGTAAAACACCTGCATATCGATACCCAGCTTCTCGAGCGCTTTCGTAAAGAAAACCGGTTGTGCTGCCAAGCCATTAAATTCGATCAACCCTGCCGGATTGATCCAGATGCTATCCGCCATGCTGGCCATGTACAGGTTTTTTTCATCCAACAGCTCCCCATACCCATAGATAAATTTACCCTGCCGCTTAAAGTGCTTCAGTGCATCACGAATCGCCTCGTAGGTAGCATAGCCATTAATGCCGGCACCTAATTCCAATTGCAGCCCTACCACACGCTCATCATCGGCTGCATGGTGAAGGGCCCCAATCAACTCATACAACCCTACTGCATCACGTACCTTAAAACCTCCAGGAGAAAAAACGGGTGTAGGCCCATCCGTTGATCGCTCAGGAATGAAATAATTGGCGTTGAGTTGGAGAACCGTTTTGTCTTTTACCTTCGGGGCATCCGGCTCAAAACTTCTGATAAATCCCCCAATGATGGCGGAGAAAAAAAGACTGACCAACAGGATAGTGATGAGGCCACCCACTATGCTGGCAAAAACGACTTTCCAAAATTTCATAAGGCTTGATAATTATGGGTTATAGCGAATTACAATGTTAACCAAAAAGAGGGTAAATGCTTACTTTTGGGCGGCATGAAGAAGGGTGATTCGCTATTTCTTTTATTGGGCAGTAATTTAGGCAACAGGACCGCCATCTTGGGCAGCGCGATAGATCAATTGCGTCATCACTTTGGTGCCCCCGACAAGGTATCTGCCATCTATCACACCGCTGCCTGGGGGGTGACAGATCAACCCGATTTTCTAAACCAAGTGGTCGAATTTCGTACTGAGGCGGCTCCATCCCATATCCTGTCCATCACCCAGTCTATCGAGCAGGAAGCAGGCCCACCCAAAACCCGGCATTGGGGTGCTCGTTACCTAGACATTGACTTACTCTTTTATGGTGACTACCAGTGTGAGACCCCTGATCTGATCCTCCCTCATCCGGAGATTCCCAATCGTAGATTTACGCTCGTGCCGTTGGTTGAGGTAGCCCCCCACTTTACCCATCCTGTGTTGGGCCAAACGATGACCCAATTGCTGGCATCTACCACGGATCCACTGCCGGTATACAAAGGCCTACCACATGAGGCATAGCCTGTTGACCATAGAGGGCAATATTGGCTCCGGCAAGACCACGGTATCCTCTATGATTGCCAGAGATACCGGGGCCAGGTTAATCCTGGAAGAATTTGCCGACAATCCTTTTTTGCCCAAGTTCTATGCTTCGCCAGAGCGCTATGCTTTTCCCTTAGAGCTCTACTTTATGGCTGAGCGCTACCAACAACTGAAAACCGCGATCGGCAGCAGTCGCGATCTATTTCAACAATCGGTGGTATCAGACTATATCTTTACGAAGTCGGTCATATTTGCCAAGGTGACTTTAGGTGTAGAGGAATTTCAACTGTACAAACGGCTGTTTGATATCATTAACCCCACCTTACCGATTCCCGATCTGTTGGTGTATCTCTATGCGCCTATTGACCAATTGCTGGATAATATCAAAAAGCGGGGGCGTGATTATGAGCAATCTATTCCGGCCGATTATCTGATTCGTCTACAGGAAACCTATATGGATTACTTCCGCCAATCACCCAACCTGACAGTGTTGGTGGTAGATACCAAAGACGTAGATTTTCTCAGCCAACCGCAGGCTTACCAACGACTACTCAAGGAAATTGATAAGGACTACGATAAAGGCCTACACTACGTAGAAGTAGCCGGGTAAATAGGTTATTCGGTTTGCCCATTCAAACGAGCGGATATTTCACGCGAAGGCCCAAAGGAAGGACAATGAGAAAATATGAGAATGAGAAAATGAGATAATAGGCGCGAGGCGATGTATTCACTCGCTAGCGCTCGCAGTGAGAATGCTCGCAGAGACGCGAGGGCGCGAAGCGAAATGGGGATTCGCTGACGCTCATAGATGGAGGACACAGAGGTCCGCTGAGTAGGCACGAAGGCGCAGTTGAACCCGAAACGTTGAACTCAGAACTTTCAACTTTGAACTCTAAACTTTCAACTTTGAACACTGAACGCGGAACTTTCAACACATCTACTCTCCTTCTACTCCCCATACATCCCCACTGACAATGGCTGCTCAGAAGTCTGGTAGGCACGAAACATACCGGTAGTATTGAATACCATCACCACTTCTCCAGCCGGGCTGATGCCAACAATACCTCCGTCACCACCAGCTTCTACCAGTGTCGTATGGATAACATGCTCGGCTGCTTGCGTCAGGGATTCCTGCAGGTAATTAACCCGCGCCACAATATCATAAGCCACCGCATATCGGATAAAGAACTCCCCATGCCCGGTAGCGGATATGCCGCCCAACTTGCTGTCCGCATACGTTCCTGCACCTATAATCGGACTGTCGCCTACCCGGCCATATAATTTGTAGGTCATGCCTCCCGTAGACGTACCGGCCACAATGTGGCCCTCCTGGTCCAACGCCACTGCACCTACCGTTCCAAACTTGAAGTCCTCGGACAAATAACTACGTTCTTCGCTACGCTTTTCCTTTGCCCGCAAAAATTGATTGTATCGTTTCTCGGTGAAGAAAAAGTTGTTTTCTACCAACTGCAAGCCCTGATCACGGGCAAACAGCTCTGCGCCCTTGCCGGTCAGCATCACGTGAGGCGAGTGATCCATTACCGCCTGAGCCGCTTCGATGGGATGCCGGATAGTCGTTACACTTGCCACTGCGCCTGCTGCCTTACTGGTGCCATGCATCAGAGAGGCATCATGTTCTACCTTGCCCTCAGCAGTAAATACTGCGCCCTTGCCGGCATTGAAAAGCGGGTTGTCTTCCAACACCTTAATGGCCGCTATTACGGCCGCCTCAGCCGAGCCGCCTTTCTCCAGCACAGCGTACCCTGCCTCTGTAGCCTCCGTCAGGGCTGCCTCGTAGGCTTCTTCCTCTTCTGCCGAAAAACGTCCTTCCACAATGCCATTACCGGCACCGCCATGTATCACAATACCATAAGGTGTCTGTCCCATACCCTGGAAGTTGAAAACCAATAGTCCAATTGCTAATAACCACAGTAACTTGCGCATAGAAATCATTTGCGCCTTGAATTTCTATAAAATCCAGCAATACCTCAACTATCGGTGGCGTGCCCGTTCTGCGCGCTCGTTTCACTCCCCTTACCTATTTCGGCTTTTTACGGAAGTGCTGACCGATGAACGACATTTCTATGCCTATGATGAATTACAGGTGCTGATACAAGCCTGTGAGGCCAGCCATCAACAGTTACCAATCGTGGATTATGGAGCTGGCAGTCGGGTAAATAATAGTGCACACCGATCCTTGCGTAGTATCACACGGTCGGTAAAACGCCCCTTTTGGCAATATCGTTGGTTATTTTTATTGGCGCAGTACCTTCGGCCTTTACAAATGCTGGAACTTGGCACCTCACTCGGGTTCAGCTCATTGATGTTATCACGTGGGGCCCGCAACAGCACTT
>CAJXXO010000198.1 GCA_913062655.1 uncultured Bacteroidota bacterium
TCGTAGACGTAAGCCCCCGCGTAGGATATATGGTCACCGACCGCTTGTCGGTAGGACCCGGCTTTACTTATCAATTTCTGCAAGATAAATTCTTCAATTACTCTACCCACATTTACGGACCGAATGTATTTGCCCGCTATCAGGCATTGGACTTTCTCTTTCTGCATGCAGAATATGAGCACCTGTTTCTTCGCTTTGAAGATGACCTGACCGTTAATGGTCCCATTCGGGTCGAAGCGCCCGGCTTTTATGCTGGAGCAGGCTTAAGTAATGGTTTTGGTGATGGCCGTTCGCAGGGGTATATCATGATACTTTACAATTTCAATGAAACACGCTTTACCCCTGGCTCTCGGAGAAACCCCATCATTCAGTTTGGCTTTCAGGTAGGGCTGTAGCACAGGCACTTTACATCTCCTCTACTGGCGTTATTGACATTTCTCACATCCGTTGATGATTTCCGCCATCACTTCACAGCATTAGCTATCCTAACTTAGGTTAGCTAAATCTATACTCATGAAAAAGTGTTTACTGATTATGAGCTTTGGAGGCTTATTGCTTTCTCCCTTCACTTGGGCTCAATCGGGATTTACCATAGTCCAGCATGGTCCATCTATGGTTACACCCAGAATGGATCATATGATCAATACCAATGCAAACGGTGAAGTCATACTTTTTGGTGGACATACTTTCAACTTTGCTATTGAAGGAACTGGTAATTACTACGATACCACGCTACAGCAATGGCAAAGCTTCCCTATGCAATCAACGCATGATATGGGTGGATTTTCCATTTTGCCCGATGGCAAGTGGTTAGTATTCGGAGGCTGCAGTAGCAATTCTGGTGTAGGTCAATTAGCTACAGCGGAGATCTTCGACCCCATAACTAAGACCAGCTCTCTGACAGGTCAAATGTCCATTGCACGAACCAACTGCAGGGGAGCGACACTAACCGATGGGAAGGTACTCGTTGTGGGAAATTGGTACAACAGTGCATCAACTGCAGATATTTATGACCCTGGCACAGGCACCTTTACGGCTACAGGTAATGTTGTCTCTCCGCGCAGTCATGCTCATGTTTTTCCCACAGATGATGGTGGAGCCGTGGTTATTGGAGGCGTGAATGAATATGGCTCCGTAAGGTATGAGTCTATCGAATACTATGCCCCTTCGACAGACTCTTTTAGCCTTCTTCATGCGAACCTAATTCCCGACTCGAGCGGATACCTCAGTAGCTCTTCTGGCACCTATCCTCCTTCCAGCTTGCAATTGGCTGATGGTCGCTACATCTTTATTGCCTACAAGCAGGTGAACGGTGGGAATCGGTATCGTGTAGTGTCTTTTGACCCCGCCACTAAGCAAACGGCTATGATTGAGACCAACCCTCCTCTGCCAGTGTATAGCAATCTTCCAGGCGATAGTGTTGCCTTTTCAGGGGAGCTGGTAGTGGATAAAAAACGAAACCTCATTCACCTGTTAGGGGTGACACCTAAATCAACAACACCCCAACTCGGTTTATTCACTATTGATGTTGACAAAGAAGAACTTATCATACCCCAACAACTGGTACCAACTAACTATTATATTGGCTACAGCCTACCTATACTGATGCACAATGGCGATATCATGCTTACAGGAGGTAGTCATAATGCCAACTTTGGTGCACATGATAGCGTGATGGTCATTCGGCCGACATACAAGGTACCTACCGGACACCCAGAAACGCCAGTGGTATCGCTGGAGTTATTCCCTAACCCGGCTCAAACAGCCATATCAATAGCCTTGCCTACAGGTGCTCCGTCAGTAGAAGGTTTTATTGTAGACGTCCTTGGACGCCAGTGGGCTGCCTACACGGGTTCATCCGATGGAGTTTGGCGGTTATCGGTAGTCGATTGGCCGGCCGGGTGGTACCAAGTGGTGCTATTTGACCAGCACCAAAAGCGATATACAAAGGCTTTTATCAAGCAATAAATAAAAAAGGCCAGTCAAAAATGACTGGCCTGTATGACGTCTTACATTGATTGGCCATGAGATATGTTAGACGTCCAAATTCGCATATTTCGCATGCGACTCGATGAACTCACGTCTGGGTGGCACATCATCACCCATCAATATCGAGAAGATATGATCGGCTTCGGCCGCACTTTCAATACTCACTTGTCGCAGGGTCCGTGAGTCCGGATTCATGGTGGTTTCCCACAATTGTTCGGCATTCATCTCACCGAGACCCTTATACCGTTGCAAGCCTACACTCTCCGGCTTGCCCTTTCCTAACTCCTTCACCGCTATTTTTCGTTCCTCTTCGTTCCAGCAATATATCGCCTGCTTGCCCTTCTTTATCAGGTATAACGGTGGCGTAGCAATATAAATATAGCCTCTCTCCACTAATTCTTTCATGTAACGGAAGAAGAAGGTCAGGATCAGCGTGGTAATGTGGCTCCCGTCCACATCAGCATCCGTCATGATGATGATCTTGTGGTAGCGGAGCTTTTCGAGGTTCAGGATTTCATCACCTTCCTCATTCTTCTCCAGGTTAACGCCCAGTGCCGTGAAGATATTACGAATTTCTTCATTCTCGAATATCTTATGCTTCATGGCCTTCTCCACATTCAGAATTTTACCCCGCAATGGCATAATGGCCTGAAACTCCCGATCGCGTCCTTGCTTGGCGGTACCCCCTGCGGAGTCACCCTCTACCAGGTACAGCTCACATTTCTCCGGATCACGGTTGGCACAGTCGGCCAGCTTTCCGGGCAGTCCGGTGCCTACCAATGCATTTTTTCGCTGTACCAATTCACGTGCCTTACGGGCGGCATGACGCGCCTGCGCAGCCAATATCACCTTGTTGATGATGGTTTTGGCCTCTTTGGGGTGCTCCTCCAGGTAATTGTCCAGCGCCTCCGCCAAAGTGCCTTCCACAATACCTGAAACTTCTGAATTTCCCAATTTGGTCTTGGTCTGCCCCTCAAACATAGGCTCTGGTACCTTGACAGAGATAAGGGTGGTCAATCCCTCGCGAAAGTCGTCCCCTGCAATGTCAAACTTGAGCTTGGCGAACATACCATTGCGCTCACCATAACTCTTGAAAATGCGTGTCAATGCTCTGCGGAAACCTGAGACGTGTGTACCGCCTTCAATGGTATTGATGTTATTGACGTAGGAGTGGACATTTTCATTGAATGAGGTATTGTATTGCATCGCTACCTCTACCACAACGTTATCGCGCTCCCCTTCCACGTAGATCGGCTCGGGAATCAGGGCATCGCGCGTTTCATCCAGGTATTGTACAAACTCTATCAATCCCCCTTCCGAGAAGAAACTGGCTTGCTTGTAGGCGCCATCATCATCCTGCTCCCGCTCATCAACCAAGTTGAGCCGAATGCCTTTATTCAAAAAGGCTAATTCGCGCAAGCGAGCCGCCAGTGTGTCGAAGTTGTAGACGGTTTCGTTGAAAATGGTATCATCCGGCTTGAAGATGACTTGGGTACCCGTCTTGTCGGTATCCCCTACTTCCTTGGCCGGGTATTGTGGCTTTCCTTTTTCAAACTCCTGCTCCCAGATCTTCCCATTACGGTGTACGATGGCCTTCAGGTGCGAGGACAGTGCGTTTACACAACTCACCCCCACTCCGTGCAGACCGCCAGACACTTTGTAGGTGTCTTTATCAAACTTACCGCCCGCGTGCAATACGGTCATCACCACTTCCAAAGCGGAACGCCCCTCTTTCTCATGCATTTCCGTGGGGATGCCCCTACCATCATCTTCCACGGAGATGGCATTGTCCTTATGAATGGTAACGGTGATATTGTCGCAATAGCCGGCCAGCGCCTCGTCAATCGAGTTGTCGACCACCTCATATACCAGGTGATGCAATCCCTTTGGCCCTACATCGCCAATATACATGGCCGGGCGCTTGCGAACAGCCTCCAGCCCTTCCAATACCTGGATGTTGGCGGCTGTGTAGTTGTTAGGTTTCTGACTCACGTGTTCCTCCTTATCGTTCAGTTAATCTTGCCTGAGCAAGACGTGCAAAATTACGGAATTAACCCCACTAAAGTGCGCCCAGAATGCCCGTAAAACAAGGGGGTTTATCCACTTATTAACGGTGAAAAGGTAATACTGGGCAGCGAAGGTGTCTGGATACGTTGGAACGGATTGGCTACCTTTAGTACGTTAAACGACAAAACCTCACTTTTATGCGTCTTTTTGTATTCGCCTTCTCCCTATTTTTTGGCCTCCACCTAATGGCTCAGGACCTCCCGGTTGATTCTGCCTCAGGTAAGGTAATCTATGAAGAGATATTCGATGCCCCCGGTTCTGCTGACGAGTTGTACACCCGTGCGCTCCAGTGGTTTGACGACTTTTATCCCAATGCCCGGGTAGTTATTGAAGAAAAAGAACCGGAAAAGCATAAAATCACTGCCAAGCATAAGTTTAACCTGCAGATAGAGGACAAAAAGGGACGCAATCAGAATGTAGGCTTCATCATATATGACTTCAAAGTGTGGCAAAAGGACAATAAAGTCCGCTACAAGATTGACGAGATTCACCTGGAATACAAGGTGTACTATGGCATCGAGCAATGGATGGACCCAAAGCATGAAGATGCCGACAACAACCCCGCTAAACTGCGTGAAATCGATGCCTATTTTCAAACTTTGATCGCTTCGCTGAAAGAGGGTATGCAGCCGGAAGAGGAACCGGTAGATGAAGATGATTGGTAACAAGCTTACGGCAAAGAAGAGGCAGACGGCAAGTACTGCTCTGCCAATTGCTGCGCAATACCATCGACCAGCCCTACTTGAGGCACCAACATTTTTTTCATTTTGCCCCAGGCCATAATGGAGGTAAATATGCGGCATGCGTGACCCACGACATCTGCGCGGTCGGGCTTCATAGCGTACTCTGCCATGCGTTCTTCCACCGACATGGCGTTGATCTTTTCGCAAAAGCTGTCCAGAAAGTCTTTGGAAAGAGCCGCGCCTTTCCGCTTGCGCGATAGCTGAAAGATAGAATTGATATTGCCCCCCGACCCTACAGCAATTGGTTTACTGATGCCTTTCACATGCTTTTCCGTCCAATCCTGCATGTGCTGCCAGTCTTTCTTTTTCACTTGCTTATTCAACAGCCGGATAGTACCGATATTGAAGGTATGTGACTCCCGCTGCAACCCCTTGATGAACAGGGTTACATCAGTACTCCCTCCGCCCACATCAATGAAGAGGTAGTTACAATCAGGCTTCAGGTGTTCGTATGCGCGGGCCGCAAATATGATCTTCGCCTCCTCCCGTCCATCTATAATGTCTATTTGGAGGCCCGTTTCTTCTTCAATCCGTTTCTTCCAAAACTCCTGGTTGGAGGCATCG
>CAJXXO010000199.1 GCA_913062655.1 uncultured Bacteroidota bacterium
CCAGTCCGATGGAGAAACAACCCAGCTCTCCCAGCAGCTTCGCGTCTTCGATCAGTCGCTCCGCCTCTGACTTGCGGGTAGCGCGCACCGTGTAGGTACCAAACTTGTAGATCGACTGTGGCGTCAGCCCCAGGTGTCCCATCACCGGTACGCCAGCCGACAAAATCCGTTCAATCGATTCCCTTACCTCGCGGCCCCCTTCCAGTTTGATGGCATGGGCACCGGATTCTTTCATGATGCGTATGGTCGATGACAAGGCTTCCTTGGAGTTCCCCTGATAAGAACCGAAAGGTAGATCGACTACTACGAGCGACTTCTCTACCGCCCGAACCACAGCAGAAGCGTGATAAATCATCTGGTCAAGGGTGATCGGTAAGGTGGTTTCGTGACCGGCCATCACATTAGAGGCGGAATCGCCCACCAAAATGACGTCAATGCCGGCTGCATCGATGATGCGTGCCATGGAGTAATCGTAGGCGGTGATCATGGAGATCTTCTCGCCTTTTTCCTTCATTTCCTGCAGCACATGCGTAGTGATGCGCTTGACTTGTTTGGACACTGACATAGGGCCGTCTTTGCGGGAGGCTAAAGTTAGGAAACTATTATGACAGCCTTTATCAAACCTTATGGCAGGTGCGGCCCTTGTAGGAGAAAGCGTATATTGGAAAAATGCTTCGGTGGATAGGCGTCATTACATGTGCGCTGGCACTACTCAGTTGCCGGCAGGATTTCGATATCACCTCTGCATATATCGAGATACCGGTGGTATATGGCCTACTGGACCGGGCGGATACAACTCACTATGTGCGCATTCAGCGGGCATTTGTCGATACCAACACCAGTGCCCTCACCATTGCCCCTATTTTTGACTCGATCTACTACCGGGATGTATTGGATGTCACCATTACCGATGACTCTACGGATAAGGTCTTCCGGCTGGAGCGGGTGGTAGGCGATACCATTGGGCTCCCCAAAGAACCCGGGTTGTTCAATAATGACGCCAATGTGCTCTATCGTTTTGAAGCGCCACTGGACATCCAACGCTCCTACACGCTGGAAGTACACCACCGGGAGAAGGGCTGGACCATACAAAGCCAAACCACGGTAGTTGGGCCGGTGGTGAGCATTGTACCCAATGCGCAGTATGTAGTCAACTGGAAGGGTGAACTGGATGAGCTGATTGGACTGGCCTGGAGGCGGGCGGATAATGCTATGGTCTACGACCTGCAAGCCTACTTCGATTACTGGGAATACCCTAAAGACAACCGGCAGGATTCCACCCTGTATTCAATACCATTCACCATTTTGCAAGCCAGTGTAGCCAACCTGATAGCACCGGATTTTATCATTACCCATTCGTATGCGCCCCGCGCCTTTTACCAGGAACTGGGTGCACAAATACCCTTCGACACTACCGTGGTCAGAAGGGCCAAGCAAGTACGGTTTGTGCTGTCGGCAGGAGGAGAAGCACTTGGTATGTGGGTGGCCAATCAGCAAGTACAGCAAGGGGTGACGGCCGGCAACAACCTGGAGGTGTACACCAACATCGAGGGTGGCACCGGGCTGTTCAGTAGCCGGAGTACCGTTACCTTTTACAATGCCATCGGTGGCACCCTGCGCGACTCCCTCCGTTTGGGCCAGTTTACGAACACGCTGGGCTTTCTGCCCTGACTTTGTCATTGCCTTGTCAAACGCAACGGCACCGCCACATACCCATTGAACCCTTAGTGGAAATTAACGCCTGTTAGTAGCAAAATTCGCTACATTTGCCGCCTATGAAAAGATGGATGTGGCTCTTTGCCGGTATTTGGTTGATGATGGCAGGGACAAGTTGTACCACCGATTTTGAGATCGCTGCCGATTACAAGGAGGTAATGCTGGTGTATGGATTGCTCAATCAGCAAGAAGAGGATCACTATATCCGCATTCAACGGGCGTATTTAGACAAAGCCGAGAGTGCCCTCTCCTTTACCAACAATCCCGACTCCATCTATTACCCGGATATCCTGAATGTGACCGTCACCGAAATACAAACCAATCGCACCTTCAACCTGGAGCGCGTGGAGGTCAACGCGCTGGGCGACCCCATCGACAAGGATACCGGCACCTTTGTGCAGGCCCCTCACTACTTGTACCGCTTTTCAAATGCCTTGAATCCCAACAACACCTATCGATTGCGGGTGGAGAATACGGTGACAGGCAAAGTGGTGACAGCCGAAACTTCATTGGTGAAGGACTTTAATGTGGTGCGCCCCTTCCGCACACAAGCCCTCAACTGGTTGTCGCCTTCTCAAATACTAACCTTCTGGAACCTGGCGGAGAACGGTCGTATTCACGATTTGATCGTCCGTTTCCATTGGTCGATAGCCGATCCCAATAATCCATTTGTCCGTATTGGACGCGACTCAGTGGATTGGCCGGTGTTCCAATCGGTCGATTATTTCCAGGAAACCCCGCAATACAACATTGATCCGGAGCAGTTCTTTATCGCGATAGACAACTTTGTAGAGCCTGACCCCTCAGTGATTCGCTACTTCGATTCTATGACCTACATCTTCCGGGTAGGCAATCGTGCGTTGAGCGATTACATCAATTTCAGCCAGGTGCAGAGTGGCATAACCCAAGACCTGGCCGGCACCCAATTCACCAACATGGAAGGCGAGAATGCATATGGCATTTTTGCTGCGCGCTACCTCCAGAAAGTTACCGGGGTGCTCATTAATGATCAAAGCCGGGACTCGCTGGCGTGTGGCGACCGCACCAATGATCTGTCCTTCGCGCCTCGCAATGACCCGAATAAGTATCCCAATTATCCCTACTGCAATTAACCTGACATTTTGTCGACAGGCTGACAGTCCGTAAGCCATTTACCCGTTAGGCTGCCATTATTGCCATTCTGACAAGGCCCATGGCCGGCATTCTGCTATTGGCATATCGATTGTTCTATGGAGGGCAGTCATTTTAGCATTACAAGAAAACAAGTTGATATGGGAAAGATTATAGGAATCGACCTGGGTACTACCAACTCCTGCGTTGCGGTAATGGAAGGTAGCGAACCGGTCGTGATTCAAAACGATGAAGGGAGAAGAACCACCCCTTCCGTAGTAGCCTTTTTGGAAAATGGAGAGCGCAAGATTGGTGATCCGGCCAAACGCCAGGCAATTACCAACCCGAAAAATACCATTGCCTCCATCAAGCGATTTATGGGTAGACGCTTCAGTGAGGCGGAAAAAGAAGTGGATTACGTATCCTACAAGCTCGTGAAGGGTGACAATGACACCATCCGTGTTGAGATTGAGGATCGTAAGTATACCCCACAGGAGATTTCTGCCATGGTATTGCAGAAGATGAAGAAGACGGCAGAAGATTACCTCGGTCAGGAAGTGACAGAAGCGGTAATTACGGTACCGGCCTACTTCAACGACTCACAGCGCCAGGCGACAAAAGAAGCCGGACAGATCGCAGGTCTCGAAGTGAAGCGCATCATCAATGAGCCTACCGCTGCCTCTCTGGCCTACGGTATGGACAAGAAAGACCAGGACATGAAAATCGCAGTGTATGACCTGGGGGGTGGTACCTTCGATATTTCTATCCTCGAATTGGGTGATGGGGTATTTGAAGTGAAATCTACCAACGGTGACACACACCTGGGTGGTGACGACTTCGACCGCGTAATTATCGATTGGCTGGCTGAAGAGTTTAAGAAAGACGAAAACATCGATCTCCGCAAAGATCCGATGGCGATGCAGCGTTTGAAAGAAGCGGCAGAAAAGACTAAGATTGAATTGTCCAGCTCAACCGAAGCAGACATTAATCTGCCTTACATCACTGCCGTAGATGGTGTGCCTAAGCACCTGGTGAAGAAGATGAGCCGCTCCAAGTTTGAGCAATTGGCCGATGAATTGGTAGAGAAAACACTGGAACCTTGCCGCAAAGCATTGAAGGATGCCGGCCTGTCTACGACTGATATTGACGATGTGATCTTGGTAGGAGGTTCTACCCGTATTCCAAAAATCCAGGAGTCGGTAGAGAAATTCTTTGGTCGCAAGCCACACAAAGGGGTAAACCCAGATGAAGTAGTGGCCATTGGAGCAGCTATCCAAGGTGGTGTATTGACCGGTGATGTGAAAGACGTGTTGTTGCTGGACGTAACCCCGCTTTCACTTGGCATCGAAACCATGGGTGGGGTAATGACGAAGTTGATTGAGTCTAATACCACTATTCCGGCTCGAAAGGCAGAAACCTTTACCACAGCCGCTGATAATCAGCCTGAAGTGGATATCCACGTCTTGCAAGGGGAGCGTCCCATGGCGAAGGATAACCGTTCGATCGGTCGCTTCAAATTGGATGGTATTCCACCGGCACCACGCGGTGTACCACAGATCGAAGTTACCTTCGACATTGATGCCAACGGTATTCTGAACGTAAGTGCGAAAGATAAGGGTACCGGTAAAGAGCAGAGCATCCGCATCGAAGCCTCCACCGGCTTGAGTGATGATGAGATCAACAAGATGAAGCAGGAAGCAGAAGCCAATGCTGATGCAGACAAGCAAGCCAAGGAGCGTATCGAGAAGCTGAACCAGGCAGACTCGCTGATCTTTAATACCGAAAAGCAGTTGAAAGAGTACGGTGACAAGTTGCCGGAAGACAAGAAGACCGCTATTGAAGAAGCGAAGAAAGAGTTGGAAGAAGCGCACAAGGCACAAGACATCGAGAAGATCGATGCCGCCAGTGAGAAGCTGAACAAAGCCTGGGAAGCTGCTTCACAAGACTTGTACAATGCCGGTCAGCAGGCACAGGCAGAAGGCCAGCCCGGTGGCGAACAGCCACAAGGGGATGCCGGAGCCGAAGGCAACGCTGACGATGTACAGGATGTAGAATTTGAAGAAGTAGATGACGATAAGAAGTAATCGTCACTGCTGATAGAAATAAAAGGGTCACTTCAGTTGAAGTGGCCCTTTTTAATATCGGATCTTATCTGCTGTAGCCTGCCATGTTTGAAATGGATCGGTCTCTTGTCCGGTAGGCAGGTGCCTGCAGGTCAGCTCTCTGTCTGCTGGCTGTCGATTCACTTCCTCATAAAAATGGGCATCATCAAAACCGGCTGCCCGGGCATCTTCGCGGGTAGCGGCAAAGTACACGGCATCCAGTCGGGCCCAAAGGATAGCGCCCAGGCACATGGGACAGGGTTCACAACTGGCGTACAACACGCAACCTTGCAGATCATGCGTACTTAGCTTTTGTCCCGCCTCGCGGATGGCCATTACCTCTGCATGTGCCGTGGGGTCATGGTCATCTGTCACCCGGTTTACCCCTTCTGCTACCACTT
>CAJXXO010000200.1 GCA_913062655.1 uncultured Bacteroidota bacterium
AAAGCACCCAACTGTATCCAGCGGGTGTAGAGCTCGCCATCCTGGCCACCACCGGTGAATCCGCCCAGGTCGCTGTGCATATAGCCATGTCCACTCATACTCATGCCCAGCATGATGGGAATCTGCACATCCAGTCCGGCCCAGCTCCGCTGCACATCGCCACTCCACGGGAACGTACCATACCGCTGCATGCCGGCCCAGCCGGAACGGATGAGGTTGAAGATACGCTTGTCGGGGAAGTCTTGCTTGTAGTTGCTGTCCAGCATCTCGGCCCAGATCAAGCTGTACAGGTTGTGGACGTCTTTGGCATCGCCCAGGCTATGATCCATATCCCAGGGATGGAGCTCCGGTTCACCGAGGTCGCACCACCAACCGGCTACACCTTCATTCATCCGGTCGCGGTAGAAGTCCCACATCCAGTCTTGTGCATCTTTTTGGTAGATATCCAGCAGACCGGCAGGGCCTTGCCAGAAGTTGTTGAGTACATAAGGTGTGCCTTGCGGTGTAGTACCGAAGTAGCCATTGTTGGCCAGGAAAGGATAGTTTACGCTGGTCTGCAAAAAGTAGGTCTCCGTAATATTGACCGTCTTCACCCCTTCCTGTTTGAAGTCAGCGATCATCTGTTCTGCCGTAGGCCACTGTGACCGATCCCAGTCGAGGTCACCCATTTCTTCAAACCAGTACAGGTCGAGAATCAGTACATCGAGTGGGAAGTCCTGTGCTTTCATGGTGGAGACGATATTGCGGGCTTCCTGCTCGTTGGTATAGCCATAGCGCGATTGGATAAAGCCCAGCGCCCATCTTGGCGGCATCGGCTGCCGACCGGTGAGGTGGGTGTATTCTTCTATTACTTTGTCGTACTGTCCATCCCCGGCAATGACGTAATACTGCACAGCGCCTCCTTCCACCTGCCAGTCGAGAATACGAGGAGAATAAGAACCCAGATGTGCGGTAGAGCGATGGTGATTGTCCATAAACAGGCCCACGCCATCGGAGGAGATCAACAGTGGGATGGTGGTATTCATGGGGTCCGCACCCCAGGCATAGCCGCCTTTTTGCTCATTGTAAAACAGCATCGACCGACCGGTCCGGTCCACTTCAATAGCCCGCGAGCCGCCCCCTTGCCAGTAAGTACTGGTGTCTATGGCAAAGCGAATACCTTGCTGTGCCCGGGTAAGGCCATAGTAGCCCGGCTGTTCTTGAATTAGTGTATCGCCCCGGTAGATTGTGATAATTCGAAAGGGGTCGGTAGGTATGGTCAGGTCGTAGTCGCCCCAGGAAAGGTAGAGTAGGCTATCGGCATAGGTAAATTGCGCATTGACCGTCTCAGGCGATAGGACTACGGCATATGAGGTATCATTATGCTCCAAGGTATCCAGGGCATAGCTGACGCGGTACATGGCATCAGTATAGGGCGTGATGAAAACGGCACTCTGGCCATAGTTGACCTGCAACGTTGCGCCATTCCAATGCGCAGTATCATAATCAGCAAAGCCTTGTCCACTCAACGGCACATACATATCCGAGCCATTGGCTGCCCGCCCGGACTGGCTGCCAGCGGCATTGCGCATCACGAATGCGAGCTGCAACACAGTGTCACCTGGAGGAATGTTGTAAAACGACCGCACATGAATACGCTTCTCGTAGAGATTCGGTGCCACGCTATCCATTAGCACGGTGGAGTCTGCAGTGCCCCAGCCGGCCACTACATGCTTCCAGTCGCGAGGATCATTACTCTGCGTGGTGATCACACCGGTATGCATGTACACATCGCCATTGAAGTCAAGCAATCCTTCATCGCCTAAGGTAGCATCATAGCGAAGGGTAATGGTGTCTTCTACATTGAAGGTGAGTGGATCTGATGACACTTGGGCAGTAACCCAAGTCGATAACAGTAGCAAGGGCAGCAGGATAGTTCTCATAATCGCTAAAATAAGGCACAGGAGCTTCAATCGTGCAAGGGCTAAGTCATTCTTCAGCAAGCAAAAAGCAGGATTAAACCTTTGGTATAAAACATTTAGTTTAATACCTTTGGTTTAATGAAGAAAGAGGCTATCAATCCTTTCATTTTGTACGGTTACGAGGGCCCGGAATATTTCTGTGACCGTGAGGAAGAGACGGCTCAATTGTTATCTGCCTTTCGCAATCAGCGGAATGTGACCTTGTATTCTCCCAGACGATACGGGAAAACAGGTCTGATACAACATGCATTCCATCAACTGGATGCAGAGGACGGTATCACCATTTACATCGACATATACGGTACCACATCACTCAAGGAATTTATAGAAGTGTTGGGGCAAGCTATTGTCCAGGCGGTAGAGCAAGATCGTGATGGTTTTATTCATCGGGTAGGCCGGCTGTTTAAGCGATTGCGACCTAAGGTTACTTTTGATTCACTTACCGGTGAGCCGGCTATCGAACTGGATATACAAAGCAAAGCGGAGGAAGAGCAAACCCTGCGAGATCTGTTTGCCTTCCTGGAAGAACAGCCAAAACGCTGTTGGGTGGCGATAGATGAATTTCAACAGATCAACAACTACCCCGAAAAGCAGGTAGATGGGGTACTGCGCAGCTACATACAGCACCTTTCACAGGTTCAGTTTCTGTTTTCCGGCAGTCAAAAGCACCTTTTACTACCGCTGTTCACGGATCCAAATCGGCCCTTTTTTCAAAGCACGGATTTTCTGCACTTAGAAAAGCTAAGGGCGGAAGCCTATGGACCCTTTATTGCGCATCAGTTTAAACGACACAACAAACACCTCAGTCAAACCGCTCTCGATAGGATACTAACCTTCACCAGGCGACATACTTACTACACACAATACCTATGCAATCGGTTATTTGGTAAAACAATTGATCAAGCCACTGAGGAGGATGTGGATGCGGTGATTATTGACATTTTCGAAGAGCGGGAACCCATCTTCTACAACTATCGCAACCTCATCACACCGCTGCAGTTCAAACTGCTGACAGCTATTGCGCAGGAGGCGGTACTCTTCCACCCTACCGCTACTGATTTTATTCAACGCCATCAACTCAATAGTGCCGCTACGGTACGTAAGTCTTTGCAGAGCCTTATCGACAAAGAACTGGTGGTGGAAGTCTTCGAGGAAGGAAAAACGGCCTATCAGTTGAATGATGTTTTCCTCGCCCAATGGCTGGCCTGGAAGTACGGGTAGCTGCCCCCAATCTGCTACCTTTGCGCGCATGCTGCAAGTGAGCAACCTGTCCGTACATTTTGGGGATCGTTTCCTCTTCGATAGCATCACCTTTCAGGTGGGTGAGCAGGAGCGTATTGGTCTGGCCGGGCGTAATGGAGCAGGTAAATCGACCCTGCTCAAGATCATTGCCGGCACCCACACCAACTTCGAAGGGCAGGTGCAAGTGCCAAAGGAATATTCCATCGGCTACCTCAAGCAAGAGCTCGATAGTGCCAGCGACAAATCGGTACGCGAAGAGACCGCCACCGCCTTTGATGAGCTGAAAGCACTCCAGCAACGAGTAGATGACCTCACCGATCAGATCGCGCAGCACCATGACTACCAAAGCGATGATTACGCCCAACTGGTGGATGAACTAACCCACGTGTCGCATCGCGTGGAGCTATTTGGGGCCGACAAGGCCGACAAACAGTTGGAAAAAGTATTGACCGGTCTCGGCTTTTCTCATGCGCAACTCGATCAGCCGTTGAAGATTTTCAGCGGAGGCTGGCAGATGCGGGTGGAATTGGCGAAACTACTTTTGCAACAACCAGATCTTCTCCTCCTCGATGAGCCGACCAACCACCTCGACATCGAATCTATCATTTGGCTGGAGGGCTTTCTGCAGGATTACCCCGGCTCTATCATGCTGGTGAGTCACGATAAGCGCCTGCTCGACAACCTGACCCTCCGCACCATTGAGATCGAGCTGGGCAAGATGTACGACTACAAGGCCAATTACTCCAAGTACATCGAACAGCGGGCCGAGAGGAGAGAAAAGCTGATGGCCGAAAAGAAAAACCAGGACCGGCAGATCAAACATACCG
This sequence comes from uncultured Bacteroidota bacterium, assembly GCA_913062655.1. Lineage (GTDB taxonomy): Bacteria > Bacteroidota > Bacteroidia > Chitinophagales > S012-47 > CAJXXO01. The sequence continues at coordinate 4,031 of CAJXXO010000200.1, forward strand.
AACAATTGATCGACAAGTTTCGGGCGAAGGCCAACAAAGCTGCCTTTGCGCAGAGCCTCATCAAGAAACTGGATAAGATCGATCGCATCGAGATTGACGATGTGGACTCAGAAGGGATGAAGCTGCAATTTCCAGAGCCACCCCGCAGCGGTCGTGTGGTGGTGGAGGTGCACAACCTGCACAAAAGCTATGGCGACAACCACGTGTTGCGGGGCATCGACTTCTCCTGCGAAAAGGGGGAAAAGATCGCCTTTGTCGGGAAGAATGGGGAAGGCAAGACCACCCTGGGCAAGATTTTGGCCGGACAAGAAAAGTACCAGCGTGGAGAGGTGAAATTGGGCCACAATGTGGCACTCGGCTATTTCGCGCAGCACCAGGCCGAACTGATGGCCGGGGATGACACCATACTGGAGACGGTAGAAAACAAAGCCACAGGTGACATGCGGGCGAAGGTGCGCAGTCTGCTGGGGGCTTTTCTCTTCAGTGGGGATGACGTCTACAAAAAGACCAAGGTGCTGAGTGGGGGCGAAAAGGCCCGACTGGCACTGGCAGTACTGCTCCTCGATCCCATCAACCTGTTGATTCTCGATGAGCCGACCAACCACCTGGATATGGTCTCCAAAGACATCCTGAAACAGGCGATACAGGCCTATGCAGGCACGGTTATCATCGTGAGTCACGACCGGGAATTCCTCGATGGCCTCACCGACAAGGTATACGAGTTCAAAGGAGGCCACCTGAAAGAATACCTGGGCGATATCGAGTATTTCCTCTCCAAGATCAAGGTAGAATCGCTGGATGACCTGAAAGGCCAGCAAAAAACTCAGGAAAAGGTGGCCGATGGCCCTAGCGATAATAAACTATCCTACGAGGCCCGCAAGGAACGAGACCGGCAGGAGCGAAAGCTAAAGAACCGCGTCAGCAAGCTGGAGCGTCAGATCAGCGAGCAGGAGGCGAAGCTAAAAGAAATGGAAGCCGAGATCCACCAACCCGATTTCTACGACAAAGCCAAAGACCCGACTAAGATCTTCAACGAATACAACCAGCAAAAACAACAACTCGAGCAGCTCATGGAAGAGTGGACCAGTGCGCAACTGGAGTTGGAGGGGTTAGTTGAAAGCTAAACGCGTTCCGGTTCAATGTTCCGGGTTCAGTGTTCCGGGTTCTGGGTTCTGGGTAAGCGTTCAACGTTACCCAACCTTTAGGTGCTTTGCTTTCCGAATCCACCTGAAGTGGAGAAGGGAAGTCCGAAGGTCCTTAAAGTGTTGGGAGTTATTATTAATCT
>CAJXXO010000201.1 GCA_913062655.1 uncultured Bacteroidota bacterium
CCAATGGTTTGAAGAAAGCCGGAATGACCGGGACTTTGGCGACATCACCCGATTTGAACGTGTGGAGAATGTGGATGCCTTGTCGGCCAACCTGGACTTTACGAAAGCATGGAACAATCGCCATCGGGTGTACTATGGTTTGGAAGCGGTGTACAATGACATTTCCTCCACTGGCCTTGATCGCAACATCGGGACGGGTGAAGCTGTGGCAGGGCCCAGTCGCTATCCGGAATCCGACTGGCAATCGTATGCGGTGTATGCCACTTACCAGTACGACCTGAGTGAAACAGTGCTGTTGCAGGCCGGTGCGCGGTACAATCAATTTGCGCTACATGCCACTTTCGATACCACCTTTTACCCGTTTCCTTTTACCACTGCCAACATCAGCAATGGCGCCCTGACCGGCAGCCTGGGACTGGTAATACGGCCGAGTGAGAACTGGGTGATGAGTGCCAATGTATCGACCGGATTCCGGGCACCCAATATTGACGATGTTGGAAAGATCTTCGACTCTGAACCGGGCAGTGTGGTGATACCCAACCCCGATTTACAAGCCGAGTACGCCTACAATGCCGAGATCGCACTGGCACGTGTATTTGGCGAAGCGGTGAAGGTGGATGTGACTGGTTTTTATACGTTGCTCGATAACGCGTTGGTGCGCAGAGACTTCACCTTGAATGGCGTGGATTCGATCCCTTACGATGGCGAGCTGAGCCAGGTGCAAGCGATTCAGAATGCAGCCGTAGCGACCGTATATGGGGTGCAGGCGGGTTTAGAGGTCAAGCTGCCCGAAGGCTTCAGCATATCGGGCCGGATCAACTGGCAAGCCGGTGAAGAAGAGCTCGACAATGGCGAGATAAGTGCTTCGCGGCACGTGGCACCGCTGTTTGGTGTGGTGCGGTTGCAATACTCCACTCGTCAGTTGCGGATGGAATGCAACCTGCAATACAATGGTGAGATCAGCTATGAGAACCTAAATGTGGGCGAACGGGGTAAACCCTATTTGTATGCGAGTGATGAAAACGGGAATCCCTATTCACCCGCCTGGTACACGCTCAATTTCAAAGCGCTGTATCAACTCAATGAGCAGTTGGCCATAAGTGGTGGCGTGGAGAACCTCACCGATCAACGATATCGGCCTTACAGCTCTGGCATTGCCGGGGCAGGTCGCAATGTGGTGCTCTCGCTGCGAGCGAACTTCTAAAAGATGAAGGGGATGTCAGTCGGCATCCCCTTTTTGTTTGTAGGGCTGGATGTCTTCCAATACAGTTGTCAGTCTGGCGCGTTCTGCTTCCAGGTCGTATTCTTCCTGTAGATTCAGCCAAAACTGTGGTGAATTTCCAAAAAACCTGGCCAATCGAAGTGCGGTATCAGCAGTGATGCCTCGTTTTTGATGCAAGATCTGACTGATCCTCGTTTGCGGCACACCGATCGCCTTGGCCAACGCATAGGCGCTTAGTTGCAGGGGAGAAAGAAATTCCTCCTGCAATACTTCTCCGGGGTGAATGTTGGATAGTCGGTTTGTCATCTTTGATTCTTGTGGTGTTGGCGTAAAGCAATCTACACAAGCCTTCTTTTTATGTTCGGGTAATTTAACAGCAGTAAAAAGATCATACTTTTATTAGCAAACACGAGCCAGCAAAATTAAATCCATAACCTAAGCCAAATGAATATTCAAGTTATTACTGTGTTAATCCTGAAGGTTATTGGTGCAATCCGATTGTTCAACTTCATTGTTGCACTTCCCTATCACTATTACAACCTTACTGATTCCTTCAATTACGAGGAAAACACCTTAACAATCATTACCGTAAGCGTTCTATTATTTGAGGTCATCCTTGTTTGGAGCTTACTCTTTAAGTCGAAGGCAATTATATCAATACTAGGGTTAGTAGATGGAATAGAGGACAACCAACTGAATATCAAACTTGACTTCATTGAATTAGTTAAACTAGTCTTTATTTTTCTAGGTGTAATGCTGCTTATCAACTCCATTATTCCTTTCCTTTCATTGATCCTGGATCATTTTAAGTCTGAGATCAGCTATCGTTTTACTGACTTGAAGCCCAGTATGGAAAGCATATTGCTGAAAGCTGGGCAGATCGCTTTTGGAATTATTATGGTGGTGTATCACAAAGCCTTAGCCAGTTGGGTAAGCCGTCTGGGTGATATGCCTGGCAATTCCAGTGAACAAGTATAAATGTTCTACCTTATCTAGGCTTATCGTAGTCCGCTATGGGTTCATCTGACTTACAACACACCGCCTGCCTCAATTGCGGGCAAGACCAACCGCAGCCATTGCTGTCCACCCCAGCGCACATGTACCATAAGGCGGAGCCCTTTTCCTTTGTGCAATGCGGCCACTGTGGGCTTGTGTACCTGAATCCACAGGTGGCACCGGAACAACTGGGGCAATACTACCCCGACTATTACGTACCGTACCGGGGTGCCGCTGCCTGGGGGAAATACCACAAGATCGCTGCCTGGGGCTTAGCGGGCACTGATAAAAAACGAGCACAGAAAGCACGTCAGCAACTACGAAAAAACGAAGGTCACCGCGTGTTGGATGTCGGCTGTGGCCACCCGACTTTCCTGGAAGCACTGGCGAAAAAACCGGGACTAACACTCACCGGCATCGACTTTCTGGATACGGGTTGGCGGGAAGAACCGGAGCGCTGGCAGGGAATGGACCTCCATGAAGTCGATCCGAAAGCGTACCAGAGCGATGCGCCTTTTGATGTGATCACCATGTGGCACTACCTGGAGCATGACTACGATCCCAAGACCACCTTGCATCACCTGCTGAATGTCAGTCATGACCACACCCGACTGATCATTGAAGTACCGGATTACGACAGCCTGTCGAGGAAAAGATATGGCCAACATTGGGAAGGCTGGCATGCGCCCCGGCACACTGCTCTGTACACACAACAGACCCTTTCCGATGTGCTGGATCGCTCCGGTTGGCAGGTAGAGAAGGCCTACAAGTATGGCACAATGGACGTGTATGCCTTGTGGTGGATGAGTCGCATGGAGCAGAAAGGCTTGGACTGGACACAATCACTGGAAAGTGAATTCCCGACTTTCCTGGCCGGCAAGATCCTTACGATGCCGTTTTTTTCCCTACAGCCTTGGCTAAGGCTGGGTGTTCAGTTGGTGGTGGCACAGCCGAAAAAGTAGGCACTTCCGCTGGTTCGATCAAGGGTTGACCTTGCCAGGTACCCAATGTGGCCAATGGCTCAAAACGGGCAAACATCTCCTCGCTGTACCAGTCGTATTCGTGGGTCATACGGATGGCTTCCTGGTGGGCTTTGCTCTTGTAGGCAAACTGCCGCATCGCTTCTTCCGATTCCCATAGACTGTAGGTGGCCTGTTGAATCCACGGCCATTCGCCAATGCCCAGGGAGAACAATCGTCCCTCTGCAGCTTCCGTAGCGCGGCTGGTATGGGGCACCTGCTTCCAAAAGCGAATCAACTGACCAGGCCGGATGGTAGCACGGGTAATGATGCCGCGGATGGCAGTTTGTCCGTGCGGCTTTTCTTCGGAAAAGGGTTCCTGCCCGCTCCACTGCCCTTTTACCTTGATCGGGTGCTGCAATAGGGTGACTGCCTCATCAGACCGTTGGAAATACTGCCCTCCCCAATTATGGTGCTGAAAGGTCAGAAAATCATCCAACGAATCCCATACCCCCAAAAGACTGTACACACTCCAATTCGGTTTGGCACTGAAACCGGCCCCATGGCCGCTACCCATCAACTTGGCAAAGTGGAGCCCCTTTATTTTTGCCAATTTACCCGGCCCGGTACGCATCTGCGAGAACGCCCACCAGCGTTGTCCCTTAGGGAAATGGAAGAATGAAATAGAGGTGATCGGCATAGGCCAAAGCTAACGCAATTGCTGTTCTACTTGTTGGATGGCGGAGTCTACAGCCTCGTTGTGTTTCAATTCTTTCGCTGCTTTCAGGTGTTTATTGGCCTGTGCTTTCTTCCCCTGCGATGCTTCGTAGTGGGCGATGCTCACATGCGCCACCGCCTGATCGTTTTCCATTCGCAGGCCTTTCTCAAGTGCTGAAGCAAACGCTGCAGCCGCCTCCGCCTGTCGCTTATGATGGTGATGAATGTACCCTTGACAGAAGTAATAATAGCCTTGCAACTTACCGGGTATCTTGTCTGGATACTTCACTTTATTGATCTCTCGCTCACATTTGGCGACATTTCCTCGATACAAATACCGGAGTCCCAATACGACCGGTCCCAATCGAAACTGCACATAAGCCAAATAAGCCGTCAGGCCAATGGCTAAACCACCCCAGATCCACTCTTGATAAAACAATAAAAAGACCCCGGCCGCCAACGTAACGATGATCGCCAGTATCCTGATCGAAGAAGGTAGCACGATTAGGCTGCTTTATTGTCGGAGCCCTCTGTAGAAACCGCTGACGCTTTTTTCTTCCACGTGCCCGGGTAGCCAAACATGATCTGGTAAACATCCTTGGCCGAGCGGGCTTGTCGCAGCTCTTTGACTACATCTACCCACACATGAAAATTCAAGGTCACCGGGTTGTAAGACTTAACCGGCTTGGTAATGCCATAGGTTGGTCGATGCTCTTCCGGTTGAAAAGTGCCAAACATGCGGTCCCAGATAATTAAGGTAGAACCGTAGTTTTTATCGATGTACTTATCATCCACTGCATGGTGTACCCGATGGTGCGATGGCGTGGTGAAAATGTACTCAATAGGGCGTGGCAGCTTGTGGATCAACTCGGTATGAATCCAGAATTGATACAAGATCTCAATTTGATTCACGATGAAAAAAACAACCGGGTGGAAGCCAAATAAGCCCAATGGCAGGAAAAATAACAGTTTGATATGCTGTGTCCAGGATAATCGGAACGACACTGCGAAATTGTAATTCGGAGAAGAGTGGTGTGTGACGTGCGTGGCCCACAAAAACTGCCACTCGTGTGCCAGCCGGTGCGCCCAATAACGGGCAAAATCCACCGCAATGAGGCACAAGATATATGACCACCAGGTAGGCGGAATACGCAATGGCGTTATGTTATAGACTGCAATAAAAGCGATCAACATACCCGTCTTCAATAAGGCACTAACCAATAAATTGCCCACACCAATGGCGGCACTCGCTAAAAAGTCTTTGCCTTCGTATAGGCGTTTTTTCTGCCGCAGTCCGATCAACCATTCCAACAGCACCAGGCTCAGCATTACCGGTACCGCATAGTGGATTATCGGTGGAAATTCAAGCGAACGGATATACTCAAGTGTGATTTTATCAGGCGCAT
>CAJXXO010000202.1 GCA_913062655.1 uncultured Bacteroidota bacterium
TTAAAAATCCCCCGTAACGGGGACTGGTTTATGGGATTCTTTAATTCCGTCGTTTTTGCATGGCACGGGCTATATTTCCAGCCTTGTCTATGTAATAGAGGTACTTTTTGTTGTCCCGTTCAAAATCGAGGGATTTCTCCTTTGTCTTGGACTTGGTTTTGGGGTTATACGACCAAATATCTGTACCTTTCAGGTAGTACAAGTGGCCTTTTTTGGTCCGGTCCGGTGGGCCGAGATGTGTGATCAAAGTTATACTATCGAGCTGCCGTAAAGCCTCGCTATATAAAACCGAGTCTGCCATGGCGGGTCGGTAGGGATAAGTGTTGCCTTCTTTGGTTTGCCACTCTTCTTTATTAAAAGCTAATGACTTAGTACTTCTGTCGCCCGAACACGATAGAAAAATTAGAGACCAAATAATTACTATGCTAGGCTTGATCAATGAGAATTGGTTCAGTTAACCTTAATAATGGGAATAGTTTTGACTAAGTTATTTGACACTACTTTTATGAAATATTGACCCACTGGTAGGTTGTTGAAATCAAAAGTTATTCGATGTGATGATTCATTTCGCCTAGGAACTGAAATCTGTTTGCCTATTAATGAATAGATCTGGACATTATCAATCGGGTAATTATTACTGATTATTGTAGTATAAGATCTAACTGGATTCGGTAACACTGAAATATGGTTATGTTGAATTTCATCTTGTCCGACAAATAGCCTGTTGAAAACACCATCTTTAAAATAACTTAATAGTTTTATCTTTTCTGTTGATTCAAAACTAGACCAACTCTTATAGATAATTCCAATGCCTTCACCATATATTTCTTCATACTCATCAAATACATACCTAAGACTGTCGTCCAATAATGTTTCACCTAAATGTAATCCGAAAGTATTTTGAAAGGTCATAGTATCAAGTGATGCAAAAACGTCTCCATCATATGTAAAAGATCCTTTTGTAGGAAATTTCAAGAGTGAATCCCGGCACGGATTTAGTGAGTTGGAGCTGTCTTCTACAATAACTATAGTGTCATAATCTTTGTAATTAAATGGGGTGAAATATATAGTATCTGATAATGCAGCAGTCTTGAAATAAGTACCTGATGTAGTATATCTGATTGTATCAGCGTTTGTAGTTCGAGTCAAAATGGAGATATTCGCTAATTCGAAAAAGCTGCCATCCACTCCATTACTGCCTGTGACTAAATACTCAAACCAATCACCCGGTGCGAAATCAAAAATACTTGTCAATGAAGGCTTACAGGTATCTTGAGCAGAAAGCTGTATTCCTACTAAAAAGAGTGGGATTAGAATTATGTAGAGCCTCATTTACTAAAATTACGATTTACCTGGTTAAAACTTTTTCTTTCCCCGGCAGTTGCTACATTTGTGACAGCATTATGAGAAACAACCACACACATCATCATCCTATCATCCTGCCGGATCGGCTGGTGTAAGGTGATGCTGCGTAGTACGATAACTATAAGGGCTTGCCACACCGGCAAGCCCTTTTTTTTATGACATAAAACGACCTGTATGACAACCTTAAAATTGGCCATCCAGAAAAGTGGTCGCTTGTCAGAGAAAAGCATTCGCCTGCTGCAATCTTGCGGCATTCAGGTGAGCAATGGAACGAGTCGCCTGAAGGCGGCTGCCGATAATTTTCCCCTGGAGGTACTCTATCTCCGCGATGACGACATCCCCCAATATGTGGCCGATGGCGTTGCTGATATCGGCATAGTGGGTGAAAATGTGGTAACCGAAAAGCAGAAAGCAGTCACTACCGTTGAGCCGCTCGGCTTTTCCAAGTGTCGGCTCAGCCTGGCTATTCGCAGAGAGGAAACGTACCAGGGCGTTGCGCAATTGGCTGGTAAAAAGATAGCGACCAGTTATCCGGTGATCCTCAATCAGTATTTGCAATCGAAAGGAGTGTCGGCACAGATCGAAGAGATCAGTGGGAGTGTGGAGATCGCGCCTAGCATTGGCCTAGCAGATGCGGTGTGTGATATTGTGAGTACTGGAAGTACATTGATGACCAATGGTCTCAAAGAGGTGGAAACGGTGATGAAAAGCCAGGCCGTCTTGATCGCCACCCCAAACCTGCCGAGTGAGAAGGCCAACCTATTAGATCAATTGGTGTTTCGCATCAATGCCGTCAATCGCGCCAGAAAACACAAGTATATCCTGCTCAATGCCCCTAACGATACACTGGCAGAGATCAGCCGGTTGCTGCCGGGCATGAACAGTCCCACCGTAACACCCCTGGCCCGTGAAGGCTGGAGCAGTGTGCACAGTGTGATGGAGGAAGACTCGTTTTGGGAGACGATTGAGGCGCTACGGCAAGCCGGGGCGGAAGGCATATTAGTGGTACCTATTGAAAAGATGATCGTATGATACCGATGAATCGGATTAGATTTCCGGAGCAAGAACGTTGGCCGTTTCTGTGCCAACGCCCGGTGCAGGAGCAGGAAAATCTGCTGGCGCAAGTGCAGCCTGTATTGCAACGTGTAAAAGAACAAGGTGACGAGGCCGTATTGGCGTACACAAAAGAATGGGATGGCGTCCAATTGGTGCAGTTGGCCTATGCTGTACCATCCAAGGCAGCATTGGAACAGCAGCTACCGCAGGACCTGACCGCAGCCATCCAAACCGCTTATCAGAATATCGAGCGATTTCACCGTACTCAAGTTGCTTCACCGAAGCTGGTGGAGACGATGCCGGGTGTCACTTGCTGGCGCAAAGCCTTGCCCATAGAGCGGGTGGGTTTGTATGTGCCGGGCGGCACTGCTCCCTTGTTCTCCAGTTTGCTGATGCTGGGTATTCCCGCAAGTATAGCTGGGTGTAGCACCATCGTGGTGGCCACTCCCCCCCGAAAGGATGGCACCATCGATCCAGCCATTCTGTATGTGGCGCGGTTGCTCGATATAGATCAGGTCTATGCCATGGGAGGCGCACAGGCGGTGGCCGCCATGGCCTACGGAACAAAAAGTGTTCCTCAGGTGGACAAGATATTCGGACCTGGTAACCAATACGTCACTGCTGCCAAACAAATGGTACAACAAGAAGGCGTGTCCATTGATATGCCGGCTGGTCCGAGTGAAGTATTGGTGATTGCCGATGCAGGTGCCGATCCCGACTTTGTGGCAGTTGATCTGCTGTCGCAAGCAGAGCACGGTCCGGATAGTCAGGTGATTTTATTGTCGGACAATGAGGAGGTACTGGATGCGGTGGAACAGTCCTTAGCGGAGCAACTGGAAGACCTACCCCGCAAAGACATCGCCTGGCAAGCGCTATCGCACAGTCGCTCTATTTTGTTGGCTTCGATCGAGGAGTGTATTGCTTTTTCCAATGCCTATGCCCCGGAGCACCTGATCCTGAATGGCGATGACGCACGAGCCTGGGCGGACCGCATCACGAATGCCGGTTCCGTATTTATCGGTCCGTACAGTTGCGAAAGCGCAGGCGACTATGCCAGCGGCACCAACCACACCCTGCCCACCAATGGCTATGCAAGGGCCTACAGTGGCGTGTCTGTGGATAGCTTTGTGAAACAGGTGACCTTTCAGGAATTAACAACTGAAGGCATCCGAAATCTTGGCCCCGCCATCGAAACCATGGCCGCAGCGGAACAACTGGCTGCGCATGAACGGGCCGTTTCCATTCGACTGCAAAAACTACACTCATGAGTACCTTGGATCATTTGTGGCGCGAAAATATTCGCCAATTGACGCCCTATTCCAGTGCCCGGGATGAGTACCAGGGTGCGGAAGCCACTTGGCTGGATGCCAATGAGAATCCATTTCCTACCGGGCTGAATCGTTATCCTGACCCCTATCAGCGAGAGTTGAAAGCTATCATCAGTCAACTGAAGCAACAGCCGGAAGCACACCTCTTTCTCGGCCACGGCAGCGATGAAGCCATCGACTTGCTGGTACGGGCCACTTGCGATCCAGGAAAGGATAGTATTCTCATTTGTCCGCCTACTTACGGTATGTACCGTGTGGCAGCAGATATCCAGGGCGCAGGCGTGGTGGAGGTACCTTTGACCAGCTCATTTAACCTTGATGCGGAGCAAATCGTAGCAGCGGCAGCGGCAGAATCGGTAAAACTGATCTTCATCTGCTCTCCCAATAATCCTACGGGCAATCTCATGGACCGACAAGCGATTGAATTGATCTTGTCCAAAACGAACACGCTGGTAGTGATCGATGAAGCGTATGTTGACTTTGCCGGCACCCCGAGCTGGGTGGAGTCGATCGATAAGTATCCGAATCTGGTGGTGCTGCAAACCTTCAGCAAGGCATGGGGCATGGCCGGAGCCAGACTCGGCATGGCCTGGGCCAATCCGGAGATCATTCAGGTGCTCAATCGCATCAAACCGCCTTATAACATCAATCAGTTCACACAGAATATGCTGGCACAGCTCCTAACAGAACCAGATCCAACGGACAGTTACAGAAAAGTAATTTTGCGGGAGCGGAAGCAACTGCAGAAAGCTTTACAACAATTGCCTTTTGTCAAAAAAGTCTATCGGTCTGATTCCAATTTTTTACTCGTGCAAGTAGCGGATGCCAAGCGACTATACGATTACCTGGTAAAACAAGGCATTGTAGTCCGCAATCGCCATTCGGCTGTACCGAATACCATTCGCATCACCATCGGACAACCGGAAGAAAACACCGAATTGCTCAATGCCCTCAATCAATACGCATGAAAAAAGTACTCTTCATCGATCGTGATGGGACAATCATCAAGGAGCCTGCTGACGAGCAGATCGACAGCATCGACAAGCTCGAGTTTTTGCCGGGGGTGCTATCCCACCTGGGGCGAATCGCTAAGGAATTGGATTATCTCCTGGTGATGGTCACCAATCAGGACGGCCTCGGCACCGATAGCTTTCCGGAAGAGACTTTCTGGCCGGCACACAACTGTATGTTGCGGACGCTGGAAAGCGAGGGCATTGTGTTCGATGAGATGTTGATCGACCGCTCTTTTCCGGCAGATAATGCTCCCACCCGTAAGCCGCGGACCGGTCTGCTGACCCATTACCTGAAAGGCGACTATGACCTGGCACATTCCTATGTCATTGGCGATCGGGCGAGCGATGTGGAGCTGGCTGAAAACCTGGGCGCACAAGCGATTCGAATAGGAGAACAACCGGATGAAAAAGCTGCATTGACGACCCAAGATTGGTCAGCTATTTATGGCTTTTTGAAAGGGAAAGACCGTGTAGGTACAATAACACGCAATACCTCAGAAACACAGATCGAAG
>CAJXXO010000203.1 GCA_913062655.1 uncultured Bacteroidota bacterium
AGTCCGGATCTTCTCCGTCAGGCAGTACCACTACCCTGACATTCATATCCTCCTCCAGTATCAGGTCTACCCCACGCAAGGCCGCCTTTATCCCTGCTTCATCGCCATCGTACAGCATGGTAATATTGCGCGTGTAGCGCCTGACCAGTCGCACTTGTTCTTGCGTAAGAGAGGTACCACTTGACGCCACCACATTGGTGATCCCCCCCTGGTAAAGACTGATTACATCGGTATAGCCCTCCACGATGTAACAGTTGTCTTCTTTCCGCATTTCGGCCTTCGCCAGAAACGCACCATACAATACTTGGCTTTTGTTGTAGATGACCGTTTCCGGACTGTTGACGTACTTGGGTATTTTTTTATCGCTCTTGAGGGTTCGGCCTGCAAAGGCAATCACCTTGCCGGTAACGTTGTGTATGGGGAAGATGACCCGGTCACGGAAAAAATCGTAATACCGTTCTTCTTTCTGTCTCAATAACCCTACCTCTACCAGATCCACGGGATCATATCCGGCTTCCTTGGCTGCTGTCAGCAATCCGTCCCATGCTTCGGTGCTATAGCCCAATTGAAAGGCTTCGATCGTGCTATCCCGCAGGTCCCGCTCCTTGAAATAGCTCAGACCGATGGCTTTGCCTTCCTCCGATTCATGCAGCATCTGACTGAAATAGCGCTGCGCAAACTGCATAATCACAAACAGCTTCTCCCGATGATCGGCCGCCAGGGCAGCCTCCTCGCTCTTCTCTTCTTCCGGTATCTCAATATTATACCGTTCCGCCAGCGACCGCAAGGCCTCCGGGTAGCTCATTTGCTCATGTTCCATGAGAAATTTGACGGCATTCCCTGCCTTTCCACAGCCAAAGCACTTATAGATGCCCTTACTGGGAGAAACAGAGAAGGATGGTGTTTTCTCATTGTGGAAAGGACACAACCCGATCATATTGGACCCCCGTTTCTTCAGGTCCACAAAATCAGCTATTACCTCCTCCACCTGGGCAACAGCCAGTATTTGATCGATGACGTGTTGTGGAATCACAAAGTGCCGTTTCAGTAGTGCGAACAGCTAAGTTAGCCAACCCACCTCAGAAAAAGTGGCACACCTTTTGGATTTACCCCACCCAAAAGGAGGTGCTTATGAGAACGCAATGGTTAATACTTATCTTGCTGGTAGCGCCTCTGGTATTTTTCGGTAGAAATAACCAGATGGCCACCCTTGAACTACGCATGGTGGACCGCTCACCGGTTTTGGTGGAGGTTGATGGTTTCGTGGTAAACCGCCTGCCCAATGATGTGGTGCGCGTACGACAAATTCAGCCCGGCCAAAGACAGGTGCGTGTGTTGCTACCCCAACAAACCTGGGGTGGTACACGAACGCGGGTTCTATACGATGGCTACGTACGCCTGGCGCCTGGGGAAGAGCTTTTTGCCCGCATGGATAATCGAGGTCGCTTGCAGGTCGATCGCCATCGTCTGCGTCCAAGGTCTCCGCAGGGACAATGGGGCCATGGTGCTCCGCATGCAGGGCCTCCTCACCAGGGCTGGCACCCGGGTGGCGGAACCGGTTGGCAGCAAGGTGTAATGCCCAATCGGGCATTGAATGGGGTAGAACGACAGATGCGGAGATCCGCATTCGAGCGGACCAAAGAACAAATTGCACGAACAGCCGTAAGAGGTAATCGTATTACAGCCAGACAGTTGCGTAACTTGCTATATGCGTTCAACTTCGAGAGCACAAGACTGTCATTTGCCCAATGGGCGTACCCGTATGTGGTAAACCCGGAGCGAATACATCTTATTTACGATGCTTTCGCCTTTGAAAGTAGCATCAGCAGTTTCGACAGGTATCTTTTCGGAGGCCGATGATATAGGCTATTGCCTTTCCAGTCAAAGCGATCCTGTAATGGGGTCGCTTTGTTTTTTTTACTCCGGGTATTCGATACGGACGTGATAGATGCTGAAGAGCATTTTCTTGAACACCTTTTTGATCTGCGTGATCTCTTTGAAGGTAATGTTGGAGTTGATGAATTGCTGTTGATCGATCTTATGGTTGATCAGGTTTTCTACCAGCTTTTCCAGTCCTTCCCGGGTAGGGTTTTTCTGGCTTCTGGCGGCCGCCTCTACCGTATCTGCCATCATCACAATGGCCGTTTCTTTGGAATAGGGTAAGGGGCCGGGATAGCGGAAAGCTGCCTCATCTACCGATTCTTCCGGGTAATTCTTGATGTAATTGCGATAGAAATACTCTACGCGCGAGGTACCGTGGTGGGTGCGGATGAAGTCGACCAGTATCTCCGGTAAATTTTCCTTTTTGGCCATCTCCACCCCTCTGGGCACATGGTTGATGATCACTTTGGCACTTTCATCGAAAGGCAATTCATCATGCGGATTGTATTGGGTGCTTTGGTTTTCAATAAAATAGACGGGATTCTCCATCTTGCCAATGTCGTGGTAGAGGCTGCCCACCTTTACCAGCAGGGAATTTGCCCCAATCTCTGAGGCAGCCGCTTCTGCGAGATTGGCTACCTGCAGCGAGTGCTGAAAGGTGCCCGGTGCTTTGATTTGCAATTCTTTCAGGAGGGGTTTGTTCAAGTCGCCCAATTCCATCAGGGTAATCTCAGATACGTAGCCAAAGAGCTTCTCAAAGATGGGAATCAGCGGGTAGGCCATTAAGGTGAGGAACACGTTTATACTCAACCAACCGAAATCGAGCCACTCCAAATTCATGAATGACCCCTCCTGGATGAGGGCAATACCGAGAAAACCAATGCTATACGTCAGAAAGATAAAACCGATAGAGACGAAGAACTGCGACCAGTAGTGCACCTTTATATTGGTGAAGATCGCCACCATACCGGCCACCAGATTGAGGGCCGTGTATTCGATGCCCAGCGGAACGAAGAAACTCGCCAGCAATACCACGATCAAATGGGCATACAAGGAGAGTCTTGTGCCAAAGAAGGTGCGGAGTATAATAGGGACTATGCAATAGGGCACTACATAATAACTTGGAATTTTGGCTGCGACAGCCCAACTCACCAAGTAGAGCATACCTACGATCAGAAACAAAATGAAGAGCACTTTGCGTGTGCTCTTGAACACATCTGGCGCAAAGCGGAAAACAAAAAAGCCAAAAATAGTAAGCAGCAGGCCTGCCAAAATGAAGTAGCCCGTTTGCACCATCCAGCGATTCCGGGTACCGTACTGGCCCTCGGTATACGCTTTGAAGGAGATCAGCTTTTGGTACTTTTCGGGGGTAACAATCTCGCCATAGCGGATGATGGCCTCATCTTTTTGTACTGCTCCACGATACTGCGATAACTGCGACAAGGCCTCCCGGAGCAGCTTGTTCGTAGTGGCACTGTCATACGTAATATTCGGCTGCAGGCTCTGCTTGATGGAGCCACTCAGCAGGTTGCGTTGGGCTATGCGCTCTACTTCGCGGTGCACGGCCGTATCGATAAACTGAAACGCTTTCCGTTGATCATACAATTGACCGAGTGTAGCTTCGCTTACGGCATTATTAACCACCAGATTGACCGTCTTCTTCGGATCATATGGTTTATGGGCTTCATCCAACTCGATCAGCCCGGCATCATATATTTCGCGGATGACATTGTAGCCCAACTCCAGGTTGTTGACTGAGTCAATACGAAAGTTGTCGCTGAAGGAGCTATCGCTGCGGAAAGGAAGCAGCCGTTGCAGGTAGTCTCCGGTAAATCGATTGATGACCACCTCGGTCATGCCCGATCGCTTCACATAGTAGGGTTGTACGTTGTCCCGAATACGCTCCCGCTCTGCCGCCATTTCTTCGTCCGACTTCAGAATAGGAAAACTGGCTGGTGCGGTCAGGTCCTCGTAGCCCCATGGCTTACCCTGCTCAAAATCGTACTTAAATGACCCATGCTTAGGAAATCGATTGGTGATCAACAAAATCGCCACCAGGATCAATAGGACCCGGAAGATATCCTGATGGTGGTTGCGTACATACGAAATGATGGATTGCATAGGCCATTCACATAGTCGGTGCACCGACTTGTCCGGTTAGGCTAAAGATAACCATTAACTTTGCGGGCAAGAAAACGTTCCTTTCATTTGACCAACCAAAATACACAGAACATGAGAGAAGTTTATATCGTATCTGTAGCCCGCACACCGCTGGGAAGTTTCGGTGGCGCCCTATCGACCCTCACTGCGCCACAGCTCGGAGCGCACGCCATAAAGCACGCGGTAGAACGTGCCGGTATTACATCTGAGGATGTGCAGGAGGTCTTTATGGGCAATGTATTGCAGGCTAATGTAGGGCAAGCTCCTGCACGCCAAGCTGCCTTGGGAGCCGGTCTGCCCAATACTATTCCCTGCACTACGGTAAACAAGGTATGTGCCTCCGGCATGAAAGCAATCGCCCTCGGTGCGCAATCTATTCAGTTGGGCGATAATGACATTGTAGTGGTAGGCGGCATGGAGAGCATGAGCAATGCCCCCTACTATGCGGAAGGTGCACGCTGGGGTGCGCGCCTGGGGCACAACAAGTTGACCGATGCCATCATCCGTGATGGATTATGGGATCCCTACAAGGATTACCACATGGGTAATGCCGGGGAGCTGTGTGCTACCGAGTGCGGCTACTCTCGCGAAAGCCAGGATGAGTATGCCATATCTTCTTACAAGCGTGCCGCTGAGGCTACCGACAAAGGTTGGTTCAAAGATGAGATCGCTCCGGTCGAAATCCCGCAGCGTAAAGGCGACCCGGTGGTCGTAGCTGAAGACGAGGAGTTTCGCAAGGTGAAATACGAAAAGGTACCCCATCTCCGCCCTGCCTTCCAAAAAGAAGGTACCATCACGGCAGCGAATGCCTCTTCCATCAATGATGGTGCAGCGGCACTGGTATTGGTATTGAAGGAACCAGTATCTCTGTTGACTACTATCTGGGCATCAGTGATACTGTTCAGCCAGTCTGACGCGGTCCACAGATAGTTGAGTTCGTCCAGGGCGGTTTCCTGGGCGCCATCAGCACAGCCCCCGTTCTCCACCTGTCCTCCCACGCAGGCTTTGGTCATGTTTTCTGATGAGTCATAAAAATATTCCACCAGGTTGTCCTGGGCGTCTTTCATAAGGCCATAGCTGTCCAGCTTGAGGCTTCGAACGTCTCCGGTCCAGTTGACCTCATTGCCTGAATCGTCAACTCTGGTGGGCCAGAAAACAGCCTGGGCCAAAAGGCCTGCTCCCCGTCTGGAAGTGGACAGAACAGAGGCGGC
>CAJXXO010000204.1 GCA_913062655.1 uncultured Bacteroidota bacterium
CCACCCAGTGGAATGTAAAGGTAGTCGCGCAGCCAACTCGACAAGCTGATGTGCCATCTTCGCCAGAAGTCGGTGATGTTGACCGCCTTGTACGGGGAGTTAAAGTTGAGCGGCAGCCGGAACCCCAACAGCAACGCAATGCCAATAGCGATGTCGGTATAGCCCGAGAAATCGCCATAGATCTGCAGGGCAAAGCCATAAATAGCCGACAGGTTTTCAAAGCCGGTGTATTTCTCTGGTTCAGCAAAGACACGTCCCACGAAATTGGCACCCAGATAATCCGCTATCAGGATTTTCTTGATCATTCCTGACACGATCAGCAGCAGGGCTTTTCCCAGGTCTTCCCTTGTTACGCGATATTGTTCATAGATCTGTGGCACAAAATCACTCGCACGCACGATCGGCCCGGCCACCAACTGTGGAAAGAACGACACGTAAAAGGCGAAATCCAGGATGTTGTTGACCGGTTTCACCAAGCCCCGGTACACATCCACTGTATAGCTGATGGTCTGAAAGGTATAGAAGCTGATACCGATCGGCAGGAAGATGGATTCAATGTTGAAGTTGGCCCCGGTCAGGTTGTTAGCCATCAATGCAAAGATGTCTACCGCCAAAAAGTCCGTACCAAAGGTGGCATTGATGTTTTCGATCAGGAAGTAGGAGTACTTGAAGTAGGCGAGTACACCTAAGTTGACTACGGCACTGAGCGCGACCAGCCATTTTCGCCTTCGAGCGTTGTCCGATTTAAAGATCGCCCAGCCGATAGAATAGTCGACAACTGTAGAAAACAGCAGCAGCAAGAAATAAAAACCACCCGACTTGTAGTAGAAGAAAAGACTGAAGAGCAGTAAGTACACATTTCGGGCTCTTCGGTGGCGGTACACCAGGCTAAAGCCCAGCAGCATAACGGCAAAGAAGACCCAGAAGTCGAACCGGTTAAAGAAGAAAGCAAACCGCGGATCGGTGCTAAAGCCAAATATGTAGTCGATCCACTCGTTCATTCCCCTTGCTGTTGGTCCAGGTATTGATAATAGGCTCGCATGATGGCTTCAAAGAGTAGCTTGCCCTTGAGCTGATAGCCTCGCTGTGTTAAGTGCAATTTATCACTGGAGGCCAGCCCGTGCTTATACCACTCATACACTGAGTTGGGGCCACCCATTACGGTGAAAAAATCCCACACACTCAGGTTTTCTGCCTTGGCGAGGTCAAATACCGCCTCGCGTGCCGCAATGTTGTTGCTGTTGTAGTAGCGTCTGTATCTGTAGCTGTCACCGGGTGTGGTGAGAATGATTGATGCATTAGGAGCACCCTTTCGCAATCGTGCCATTAAGGCTTTGTAGTTGGCCAGGTACTCTTCTTTGTTGAAGTATTTCATGTAGGCATCATTGGTGCCCAGCGAAATGATGATCAACGTAGGCTGCAAGGCTGCCAGGTGTTCTTCCAGCAGGGGACAAGCCAGCCAATCGGGGATATCGGCTCCATTCACCCCAAAGCTGTGATAGACCACACCGGGGTCCTCATTCTCCAGGCTGATGCCATAGAATCGAAACGATTGCTGCGACATAGAATCTTGCCGCAAGGCAAGGGTTACCACATCGGTATCATTCAGCATCACAAACTCAGTGTAGTGGCTGTCTGAAATTACTTCGATCACCGAGGCATCTTTGAGGTAGGGTGTCAGGGCTTGTGGACCGGTTTCATGAAAGACCTTCACCCGGCTGATCGTGTAGTTGGGGTTGTGTGCTTTGTGGTTTACATAAACCGTGATCAGACTATTGGTATCGCGGGTTTCTGCGGCATAACCGGCAATACCTACTTTGCAGTCAGTTCGTTGTGCACTGAGCTTGCAATCGTCCCAGTTGCCCCGGTAATCGATACCATAGTTGATCGGGCCATTGGTACGCGCCATTTTGTAGGGAAACACCATGCCTCGTCCACCATTACCGAGGAAGAAATGTCGTTGAAACTGCACCCGCACTTCATTGCTGAAAAAGCCGGCCTGAATGTGTGAGTCGCCCAGGTGCAACACCGATACTTTGCGGTCACCCAGCAAGATCAGTGAGTCCATGCTCGAGAAAAAGCCCTGCAAGGGCGCATCTGAGTCCCGGTACAGCACATTATCGTCCCAGTTGATGAATTCGGGAATCTCCGGGCTATCGGATTGTGCCCACAGGGTTCCCATCATCCACCAGCACAGGCTAAGGCATATCCATCTGCTTATAGGCATAGTATTCTTCTATAATCGCGTCATACAACATCTTCCCCACGATCCTCGACCCGCGAGCCGTAAAGTGGGTGTAATCATCGGCTGCCAGGGGTGGATCATTGTTTACCCAACTGACCATCGAATTGTGGCCGCCCATGGCTTCATACAAATCCCAGAAGGCACAACCGGCCTTGAAGGCGGCATTGCGCTGTGCATTTCTGATCAACTCAATATTGGGATAGCTCTCAAATTGTAAACCCTCTTTTCTCGACATATCGCTTACGCCAATCACAAGGATAGGCATACCCGGAGCCGCTTTTTTCAGCGCCATCAGGTTGCGGTAGTACATCCGTTCGTAATAACCGTAATTATCGATCACGTGGGGCACCACATTTACACCAAATTGCAGCACCACCAGCCGGGCATTCAACATTCGAAGCTGCCGCGCCAGATTCTGGCGATCCATACCGCTGAAGTCGGCAATGGCACTACCGCGTAGACCGATATTATCTACGGCCACCCCAGTCTGACAATCCAGGGCTATGCCATAGATATCCGGGGAGTGAGTGGCTTCGAACGTAAAACTGATGGAGGAGTAACCTTTTTCTTTGTAGGCATAAGTAGGTTGAATGAAGTTTTGTGCTTGCGGTAAGGTTTGTATCACCGTATCGGTGTCATTCATGACCACTGCCATAGGCAGGGGCAATTCATTGTTGTTGTACAGTACGCGGTATTGTTGGAAGAGTCGTGTACTCTTGTAGCCCATATTTGACTTTTCATAGCGCACCCAGGCCATTGTAGTGTCGGGTACTACCGGAAGAGAATCGTTTTGTAGCGAGTCTTGTGGTGCTTTCAAATCAGACAGTAAAGTATCTGAAGAAGTAGTATCCGGTTCCGGGTAGGGGATGTAGCGGTAGTAGTGGGAGAGAATGCCATACTCATTGTGGGGTTCCCAGTCCTCTTTCGTCAGAGGTGGGCTGTATTTGACCCAATTGTCACTAGCCGTTTGTTGTACGGCCAATCGACCTTGCAGAATGTCCTGAATAGGTAAAATGCCTGGGCCACAGCCCCCAAAGTTGGGGTTGGTATGAAACTTCTGCCGCAGCTCTGCGGTGATGCGATCACCCTCTACCTGGCTATCACCATAATGGAGAATACGAATCAATTGGCCTTCCGTACGGACCTCATCCAAGGCAGCAAAGAAGGGGTACAACACCGTATCAAATCCTTCGGGATAGCTGATCTTGTATTGTGCGATCACTTCATCGGCCGGTGGAATGATGAGGGTGTCGGTTTGGACGGTATCTCGAATAACCGGTTCTTCAGCCAGCAACGTATCAACCTCCACCGGTTCCTCATTTTTGGCAATGATCTCCGAGATGTCCACGTATTCCTTCGGCCCGGGGTGTTCCACCTCTTCCCAACTAAAGAATTTCAGTTCCTCCGTGACTTGTCCATCGGGGAATGCCACGATCAGTCCCAGCAGGATAGCGATGGTGGTGGCAAACAAAAGAAAAATGCGGAAGGGCGTTACCCGGTTGGACATGGCAACAAAGGTAGCAGCTTGCATTAGTTTTTACAGCTACTTTACTCGCAGCATAAGGTGTAATTCTAATGTAGTGTACAGACAGCCATCAGCCCTTATTGGAAATAGGTGGAAAAGCTTTCCAGGTATTGTTCTAATTCCTGTAGGTGATCATCGCAATCAGCTCCTTCACAGCTTTCTAAGTGATCAAATCGCTCTTTGAGCGGAAACAGATAGTTGTGCAACTGATCATGGGCGGGCCCTTTCATGCTGCACTGTGCAAAAATATCGCTGAAGGCTCCTTGTAACTTCTCCAAAAGAGTGGATACTTCGCTCATGTTACCTTTCTGGTAATCGGCTACCAGGGTTTGCATTTGTTCAATGCCAGCCTTGGTAGAGGCATCGGCTTCCCAGCGCTTGCCATCATTCAATTGCACTTCCAGTGCGGGGTGTTCATGGTCGCTGTGTACTTCTGTTGTCGTGTCAACTGGCTCTTCTGCCGGCTTTTCCGTAGCGGACTGACAGCTACAGGTTAGGAGTGTCGTGCCTAAAAGGAACAGGAAAATGGGCGTTTTCATAGGTTTGTGTTTTGCTAAGGCAAAGGTATTAATCTGATAAGGAATCCATCATTATTCCTGAAGCATCGCTTCTCGTATGTACTGCACCGGAGCTGATCCATACCCCAGAAATTGATCGTGAAACTGCCGCAGATCGAATTGCTCACCCTCCTGCACCATCATTTCATCTCGGAGGTCGAGGATCTCCATCAAGCCGTTGAAGTAGCTGCACAATTGCACTTGTGTGCGCTGCACGCGCTGCCACTTGTTTTCCGCCTCGGCTGATTCCTGAAAGGCCCCATTGACCAGCAGCTCCATCACATCATCCTTGCTCATATTTTGCGTGTGCACCCCAATGTCGATGATCGTATTGGCAATGATGCGGAGGTACCATTTGTAGTACAGCAGTTGAAGCTCATCACTGTCTGCCCCGTACCCGGCTTCCAACATCATGCGCTCTGCATAGCAGGCCCATCCTTCTATCATCGTGTTGCTGCCGAAGATGGAGAGTATTTGGCTGGGTGATTCATTGGCATAAGCCAGTTGCACGTAATGCCCGGGAATGGCCTCGTGGATGTTGAGGATCTGCAGCATGTAGTCGTTGTATTCGCGCAACCAGCTTTCGGCCACGGAGGGTTCATATTGCGTAAGATCGTTGACATTGTAATACGTATCGCCTTGCTTGTCGTAAGGGCCGGGGGCTGAAATCGAAACGAGGGCTATGCCTTGCAAGTAGCCCGGAGCTTGTCGTACCACCAGCGGTTTGGTGGAGTCCAGGAATACCAGGTCTTTTTCGCGCACAAACTTGACCAGCGTGTCCATCTGGGTTTGAATGGCGGTCAAAAAATTAGCCGGCTCGGCATGGCTGCTGGATAGGGTATCGATCAGGCGCTGAATGTGAGAAAAATCGAGGGGGGCTAATGGTTCATCAAAA